>CANLFK010000059.1 GCA_947489925.1 Candidatus Caenarcanales bacterium | reverse complement strand
CCTTACTGCTGGTAATCCCTTTAATTAAATTATGTATTTTTATAGTTAAGTTTTTGTTAGCTTGGAACTTAGCAGTTTTAATTTTGGCGGCTGGCGGTAGCATAACAGCTTTACCAAGATTATTCGGCTTTGATTTTCCTTTTGTTTTACCAGACTCTGGCAGAACTTTGGCTGTGCATTTATACTATCAGGCGACTAGTTATGATGCTGGTGAAAAAGTCTTTGCAACTGCTGTTGTTTTAATTGTTTTAGTTTTAATTCTTAATTTGGTGGCTTTTTTCAGCTTTGGCAAAAAGTTTTCAATTCGTGGCAAATAATAAATGACCTTTTGCAAAAAAACAAACTTAAATTCCCAAAAGAAAGCGAGGCAAATTATTTAAATCTTTAATTATTTTAAAATCCAAGCTTGATTTCAGGTCAAAAATTTGCTTAATTGCTTCCGCTCTCCCAGAGTCTAATTCTAATAAAATAATTTGGCTTTTTAATTTTAAATCAGCTATTTTTTCATAATAAATTAAACCGCTTTCATTATTATTCCCAGTCAGAGCTAATTTTGGTTCGCATAAAACTTCAGATTCTAGCTCGAAATATTCTTGTGTATTTATATAAGGTGGATTTGAAATTAATAAGTCCCAATTATCATTATTAGTAAAGCTCATCAAATCAGCTTTTTCAAAATTTATATAATTATTTACTTTATTCAATTGGGCATTTTCTTTAGCCAAATTCAGAGCTTTATCACAAATATCAATTGACTTAATTTGAATATTAGTCTGCAAAAAATAAGCCAAAGCAATACTAATACAACCGCTTCCAGCACCAATTTCTAATATTTTCAAATTTGTTTTTGAACTTAAAAGATTTAAAGCTAATTCGACTAAAGTTTCGGTTTCAGGTCTGGGAATTAAAACAGCTTGATTAACTTTAAGCTTTAAGCCCATAAAATAAGCTTCACCCAATATATATTGCAAAGGTATTTTTAAATTTAATCTTTGGTCAATAATTTGCTCTAATTTGTAATTTTGGCTCTCTGTCAGTTTATAATCCGAATTTATAATTTGTTCTGTATTCGATAAATCAGTTATATAATTTAAAATCCAAGAAATTTCACTTTCAGCTTCCAGTCGGTTTAGATTAAGTTTGCTTTGCCATAATTTTTGCAAATTCAATTTTATTTCCGAAATTCTTAACACAAGACCAAACCTCTTTTCCTAAACAAATTAATTTTTCTTGGCTAGCTATTCCAGCTTCTGAATCAGTGCTTAAAAATCGCATAATTGAAACTGATTCTTGTAAATTCAAATTCAAACTTTTAGCCATTAAATCGGCTGGATCAATTAAATAAGCACTCGGAAATACCTCAGCAAAAGCCTGCTTGACAATCGGATAATGTGTACAACCCATAATAATTCCTAAATTGCTTGCAATAGTAAAATTTTGAGGCAAATAACTTTTAATTAAATTTGCACTCTCTTCTATTAAAGATTGAAAGCCAGTTTTTTGAATTTTGTTTTCAATTAAATTAACTAATTCTGGACAAGGAATTGAAATAATTGATTCTGTTTTTTGTTTAAAATTATTTTGTAAAACTTGAATATAAGCCAAAGTTTTATGCGTCGCTAAAGTTGAAAAAACAATTAAATTTTGTATATTCTTCTGATTTTTTAATTCAGTAAAACCTTTTTCCAGTGAATGAATTAAGCTGATAACTTGCATTTTCGGAAATAAATTTTGTATATTTTGGTTTAAGATTGCCGAACTACTATTGCAAGCCAAAATAACTAAATCAACTTTTTCAATATCATTTAAGTAAGTTAAATTATTAATCAAAATATTTTGTAATTCTTCGCCAGACTTACTGCCATAAGGCAAATTAAAGAAATCAGCCAAATAAATTATTTCAGTATTTTTATTCAGAATTTTTGAAGAGGATTTATAATCCCAAAAGGCTTGTAAAACACTAAGTCCTCCAATTCCAGAATCAATAAAAGCAATTTTCCTAGACATTGATTTTTATTTCTTGCAGAGAACTTGTTTTATTAAAGAAATATACCCCCAACGAGATTCGAACTCGTGTCGCCTCCGTGAAAGGGAAGTGTCCTAGGCCACTAGACGATGGGGGCTAAAAAAAACAGACAAACAAGAATATATCATAAAAGCCCCAATCTTTGCCAATAGAAATTAAAAAACTTTATATTCAAAAGATTCTTGTTCTTGATTTTCGGTTTTTTCAGGTATTAAATCAAGTCCATATGCTCGGTTTAATTTATAATCAATTTGCTGAATTTCGGTATCCTGAGAGTTTGTGGACAAATTATGAAAAAGAATAGAATTTTCTGTTTTAAGTTTTTCTTTGATTTGATCAGCTTTTTCAATAATTGCAATTGCATGATCTTCTAGGCTTTTCGCCGAAAGTTGCAATCTTAAATATTCTTTATTTAGCTCTCTGACAGTTTCTCTAATTTCAGAGGAACTATCAATTAAGCCTCTGACTTTGTTTAATGAATCACTAATCAAAGATCTTCTTTTTATGTCTTGCAAATTATTCCACTTATGTCTTGCAAATTATTCCACTGAAACTTTTCAGAACCTAAAGCTTGCAAAATTGTTAGCTCTAATTCCTGAAAATAAGCTTCTGAATGATTGATTTTGTGTAAAATATTTTGAAATTGCTTAGAGAGTATCTGAAAAGTAAAAAAGAAAAAGAAATTGTCATCGTGTAAATTTAAATGATTTATTTAACTTGCTCTGTAATATAAAATAGAAAATAAAGTTAAAAATTTGATTAAGACAAATCAGGCTTATCCTCCAAATCAGGATATTAAGGGATTTTCCATTCTAAAATGTTTTTACTAAAATTGCCTGAATCAGGGATTAACAAAGATAAAACGGATTTCACAGATTTTTAATTTATAGTTTTTTCACTGTTTGAAACAGATTTATTAATGATGAGAAACAGAATTAGTTTTAGTAATAAGTTTTATAATTTCGCTTAATCCAAAGCCTGTAAGAGCTTTCAACACAATCTCAAGGGGAATACGAATAAATTTTGTTAAAGAACTAATTTTGGGTATTTTAATTGCCATCGCAATAAACATCGGTAACCACATTTCAAAAAAACTTGAAAGAAGTCTCTGTATATTTTGATTAATAGAGTTCTGGCTTCTCCTAGGATTAATAGGATTAACAGAATTATCATCAGGAACACAAAGATTAGCATTTAGATGCACACTTGAAGAAAAAACTATCATTGAATGTAAAGGAATAATTTTCATTATTTTTGCTTAAATGTTTTAAGGTATTTTCTAGATTAGCATCAAACTTAGCTTTACAAGCGGGGGAACAAAAGGAATAACTTTCACCTTTGTATTTAGAAGTGCTTCCTTCACTATCAAAACCAAGAATCTGGTTGAGAAAGTAAAGAGAAGTTCTTTATTAAGATATAACAATTCACTTCCACCTTTGATTGTGTGTTAGCCTGAAATTATCAGCTTTAAAAACTGATTGTATTAACTTCTAAAATGAGATGATTCCATGCAAAAAACAATGAATAAAGATTTGCAACAATGTGCAAAAGAATGTTTGGATTGTTTTCAGATTTGTTCTGAAACTTTTTATCAACACTGTTTAGTGCAAGGTGGTGAACATACTGAACCAAAGCATTTTAAGCTTATGCAAGACTGTATCAATATTTGCCGAACTAGTGCTGAGTTTTTATTAAGAGGTTCTGAGAATCATAAAGCTACTTGTAGGGCTTGTGCGGAAATATGTCAAAAGTGTGCCGATGATTGTGCTCGCTTTAATGACCCGCAAATGAAAGCTTGTGCCGATGCTTGTCGTAAATGTGCTGAAATGTGTAAACAAATGAGCCAATAGAGGGTATAAAAACTCTCGCTTTATTTTTGCAATCTAAAAAATTTCAAGAGTAAAGTATTCCATACCTAAAATGAGAATTGAATCATATTTTTGTCGAGCTGATTAATTCTTTTGATTCAATTTCCTTTATTTAATGAATCAGCAATCAAAGCCTTTCTTTTTATATCTTGCAAATTATTCCACTGAAACTTTTCAGAACCTAAAGCTTGCAAAATTGTTAGCTCTAATTCCAGAAAAATCTTAAAATCTTGGGTAGCCTGCTTTTTAAAGCCAAAAGACAATGCTTAAAGTATCTGTATCATCTTTTAATCTGTGTCCATCTGTGATTCAGAAGTTGTGAAAATTATTTCTTTAAGGTGTGATTTAGATTAAACTGATTTTTATGATATTTATGTAGAATTTGTATTCTCTAAAAAAAGTATTTACTGCACTAAAATGTTTTTACCGCAAATCAAAACCGCTATTCCAGGCCCTCAGTCACTTTTATATGCTCAAAAACTCGCTTTGATTGAGTCATCTGGCATAACTTATTTATCGGATAAATTTCCCGTTTTTTGGCAAAAAGCTAATGGTATTAATATTTGGGATATTGACGATAATTGCTTTCTAGATTTGAATTCGGCTTTTGGTGTGGCTGGACCTGGGCATGGTAATGCAAGTGAAGCCGTCAGAGAACAAGCTTTGAATTTAATTCATGGCATGGGAGATGTTCATCCGCCCAAAGTAAAAGTTGATTTTATGGAAAAATTAATTGAGATTTTGCCTGCTAATTTAAATAAAATAATTTTGTCTTGTAATGGGTCAGACGCTTGTGAATCAGCTTTAAAAACTATGCAAGTTTATACAAAAAAATCTGGAATTATCGCTTTTGAATATGGTTATCATGGTTTGGGTTATGGAGCTTTAGATTTAACGCATAAACCTCATTTCCGAAAACCTTTTGAGCAAAGATTAAGTGGTCCAACTTTTCATGCTCCTTACCCCAGCTGCGAGGAAGAATTAGCTAAAAGTTTAAAAATTATCAAAGAAATTATTGAAAACAATAAAAATATTCTAGGCGGAATTATTGTCGAACCAATTCAAGGGCGTGGAGGCGTAATTGTTCCACCGAAAGGTTTTTTGAAAGAATTAAGAAATTTGTGCGACAAAAATGATTTACTTTTAATTTTGGATGAAATTTATACTGGCTTTGGGCGGACTGGCAAAATGTTTGCTTTTGAGCATGAAAATATTATTCCAGACTTATTATGCTTAGGAAAAACCATTGGCGGAGGTTTGCCACTATCAATTTGTGTTGGAAGCTCCGAAATCATGTCAGCTTGGGGAAAGTCAAATGGTGAGGCAATTCACACTAGTACTTTTTTGGGTAATCCTTTAGCTTGTGCGGCTGGTTTACATATTTTAAATGAATTGCAAAGTAAAAATTGGCCAGCTTTAATTGATGAGAGAGGGCAATATTTTAAAGATAAATTACAAACTTTAAAAAGTCCATTTATCAAAGAAATTAGAGGAAAAGGCTTAATGCTTGGAATTGAGCTTGTCAAGGACTTAAACACCAATGAACCATTTACTGATTTGGCTAATCATTTTACCGAAGAGTGTCTACAGAGAGGTTTAATTGTTTTAACTTCTGGAAAAGCGGGGCATGTAATTTCTTTATCACCACCTTTTATGATCCAAAAAGAAACTATTGATTTTGTGATTGAGCAATTTCAAGAAATTTTTATTAATTTGAATAAAACAGTACAAAAGTTTGGAATTTAAATTAAATACGACTAATAATGTCTGTTACAATAAAGTATTAATTAAATAAACAAAATCTAATCTAAAATTTGTCTTCGGGAAAAATGAGCATAGTAAATATATTTAAAGATAGAAAAATTCTTTTGCTAGAAGACGAAGAGCCTTTAAGAAGGTTGATTCAAATGGAATTTGCCTATAATCATCTTCAGATTGAGGCTTTGCCAAGTTTTTCTGGGATAGTGGATTATATACAAAAACTGAATCCAGATTTAATTATTTTAAGCTTGGAAGTTAAGTCTGAAGAATCAACGGGTTTATTAATTTGTGAAAAATTGCGTTTTCAGGGCAATAAAGCTTGGATTATTGTTACAAGTAGCAAGTCTAATATTAATGAAAAAATAGCGGCTTTAAATGCTGGTGCTGATGATTATTTTGCTAAGCCTTTTTCTAGTGATGAATTAATGGCAAAAGTGAAAGCTATGTTAAGACGCAGTTTTTCGGTGTCTAATGAAGGAATTTTGGAATATAGTGATATTAGAATGGATTTGATTAATAGAGCGGTTTGGAGAAATAATAAATTAGTTGATTTGCGTTCTAAAGAATTTGATTTATTAAAAGTATTTTTGCTTAAACCAGAACAAATTTTGACTCGTGCCTTTATTTTCGACCAAGTTTGGGGATCTAGCTTTTTGGGAGATTCTAATGTAATTGAAGTTTATATTCGTTATTTGCGGTCAAAATTAGAAAAACCTGAAATCATTAAAACAAAAAGAGGCGATGGTTATATTTTAGAATCAGATGAATCACGAATTAGCAAAGCCGCCAGTCAAACCGAAAATAATGAAAATTTAAATTTTTAATGAGCTTAATTCAAAGATTAATTAGTAATTTAGGAACAGAGGAAAATTATGCTTTAATCCAAAAAATTCATGGTCATTTTTACTATGCTAAAAAAATTAATTTAATTAATCAAGCTATTGAAACTGATATTGAAGCTGAAAAATTAATGATGCTGACTTTGCCAACCAGACTAAAAAAAGAAGGTTATGAATGCTTTATTGGTGATTTAATTCAGGTTAATCCGCAAAATCAAACTATTACTGAAATTATTCCTCGTTTGTCTTTAATGCCTCGCCCTAAGGTCGCAAATATAGACCAAGCTTTAATTATTATTTCAGTTTGTGAACCAGCACCCGAGCCAGAATATTTAGATCGTCTTTTGACTCATGCTTCACTTACCTTGCCAGACAAACCTATTATTTGCTTAACAAAAGTAGATTTACAAAAACCAGCCCCAGAATTTATTAATTTGTATAAATCTTTGGGTTATAAAATAATCGAATTGTCTTATTTGCAACCAGAAAGCCTAGAAGAATTGAAAACTTATTTGTTTAATAAAGTATCTGTTTTGGCTGGTCAGTCTGGAGTGGGGAAATCTAGCTTATTGACAAATTTATTTCCTGAAAGGGCCTTTAAAGTAGGCGATGTAAGCAAAAAAAGCCAAAAAGGAACACATACAACTAGGCATACTGAAATGTTTGAAGGTCGTTCAGGCAAAAATATTTTCTACATTTTAGATACACCCGGCTTTAGTCGTTTAGATGCTCAAGTCAATTTAACTGAAATTAATTCTGCTAAGGCTTTTCCTGAAATTGCTCAAAGCCAAGAGAAGTGTTATTTTGAAGATTGCAAACATCTTGAGGAAAATGGCTGCAAAATCAACTTTTCTGAATCACGGAAAGCCAGTTATCAAAAGTTAGCTCAAGAATCAATTGAAAGAGAAAGTGAACAATTAGAAAGCCGAAAAGTAAAAGATGCAGAGGATTCAACCAAAAAATCTTCTTCGGTCAATATTAATATTCCAAAACTTAAATCTTCAGATCGCTCAATCTCTCGGAAAAAGCAAAAGCAAAGTTTTAATTTAAATACCGAAGATTCGCTTAATGAAACTGAAAATTCGGAAGAGTGAAATTTTTGTTAAGAATCAATAAAAAGCACTAATAAAACTGGCTTGGCTGGCTTGCGTAAACCCACAAACTTGAATAGACTTTTGAGACTTGATTTTATTTAATGTGAGTTCGACCGATAGCTAAAAAAGAAAATATCTCCTAAACTATGATTTGAAGCCCAAAGCAAAGGAGATAAAATAATGTTAGCAGATTTAGTTTCAATATTTGTTAGTTTTGATGATTTATTTGCAGGAGTTGGAGCTTTAGGACTGTATAGTGCCTTTAAATTACCCAATATTAGAAAATTTGTTGGAGCTGAATCAGATGAAATTGCTTGCAAAATAGCTAGCTTGAATGCGGAACTAAATAATTTGAATAATTATCAAAGCCACCATATAGACCTTTATAAAAGAGGTTGGGGACAAAGATTGGCTGAAAACAATAAAAATATATGTGCAATTATTGATCCACCCAGAGCTGGTTTAAGCCAAAAAACTTTAAAAGATTTAATTGATTTGAGAGCAAAAATATAATTTATATTAGCTGTAATCCAATGACTCAGCGAAGAGATATAAAACTTTTGGAAGAAGCAAATTATAAATTAAAAAGTTTAAGATTAATTGATATGTTTCCGCAAACTCATCATTTAGAATCAATGGCAATTTTAAGTAATATTTAATTTATTGTAAAGGCTCTCCATATTTGTCTACTAATTCTTTTCTTAACTCAGCATATTTAGGAATTAATTCATCATAAGTAAGAAGACATTAAAAGTGTGGTAAAAGATGAGAATGAGGCAAGTACTCAGTCAATGAAATATTAAATTCCATCGGCACAAAATACCATATTTCTTTTGTTTAGGTACTTATTGTTCTACTGCAGCGAAATCTCCCTCAGCAACAGCTTGTTTTCTACCTAAGTAATGTGAGTTCGATGAAAAGAAAAAATGTAAAAAGCCTCTAAAGAAACAAGTTTACAAAGGCATGAAAGATTTTATTTTCAATTCAAATTTCACTGACCTCACCTCAAGCCCGTCCTAACCGCTTTGAAAGAGGGCAGAATGGATAAAAAAATAAGATTCTTTGGCAAAAAGCTTCTTGGTAATCAGATTAGAGAGGCTATTTTTGAAAACCCTGCTAAATGTTTATTGTGTTTTTAATTATTCTTAATATTAATATAGCTTACAAAAATCTTGTTAATATTAGTTTTTAATTGTCAATAATATAAACTTTCAAATGAAACTTTCCGCTCTAAATGTAAGTCCACTTTCCTCTCGCTCTTCAATAGTAGCTAGAGAAGGGACGGAAAGTTTAGTATCACAATTTGAGAAGCTTGCTGAATATAATCCAATAAATCCAAATTTAAGAAATAGCTTTGAAGCCGAACAAAAAAGATTTAAAGAAGCTTCAGTATCTGGAAATATGCGTTTTATGCAAGCGACTCTTGTTTCTGCAAAGAAAACTGTTGAGAGAGACCAAGAGCTAAATCAACTTTTAGAAGGTTTAAAAAGCTCAGACCCTAAAATCAAAAAAGAAGCGATGGATAAACTGAGAAAACATTATTTTGCTTTTCCAGATCAAAGTCAAAGTACAGTACCAGGAGACGCACAGTTCGCCTTAATTTTAAGAAATACCTTCCCTTGGGAATACAATAAATTTAGTCAAGAAGAAAATCAGAGAAAAATATTAAACACATATAAATCATTAATGCCTAAAAGATAAAAGTTTAGGAATGATTTGCCAAAACTAATTCTTTCTCATTTTCTTCGGCTGATTTGATTAAAGCTTCCTTGCTTTTCATGCCAGCCACTTTACTAAAAGAATCTTTACCCAAGAAAACACCAATTGCTCTTTCACTGCTTTGAATCATTGGTTTCCTTAAACTAACAACTATAAATTGAGCCAATTGAGATTGCTTTTTGACCATTCTGGCTAGCCTTTCTGCATTGAGTCCGTCTAAAAACATATCAACTTCATCAAAAGCATAAAATGGAGCTGGATTATGCCATTGCAAAGCAAAAATAAAAGACAAAGCCGTTAAAGATTTTTCGCCGCCGCTCATGGATTCAAGCCTTTGCATTTTTTTATTCCGTGGACGAGCTTGTATAATTAAACCGCCTTTAAACGGATCTTCTTTATTTTCTAAATTTAATTCTCCTTGCCCAAAAGACAATTCCGCAAAAATTTCTTTAAAGTGTTTATTTACATCATCAAAAGCCTCAAAAAATGATTTTAATTTGTGATCTGTATAATTATTAATTCGTTTTTCAATTTCATCTTTTTCCGTCAGCAAACCTTCACAGCGAGTTTTAATTTCATTCAATTTTTCAAAAACTTCTATATATTCATCGATTGCTTTCATGTTTACTGGCTCTAAAGCGGTCATTCTTTTTTCAATTTTGTCTAATTCAGCTCTTACTTGCTCGAGGGTCAAATTGCTTGTATATTTTTTCCAGTCTTCATCTTTTATGCTGTCCTGGTCAGTTAATTCATTAATTTCTTGCTGTAAAGTTTCTTGTTTTAAATTAGCTAATCTTTCTTCAAGGTCTAGTAATTTAGTTTTTAATTCAGCCAAATCCTGATTAAATCTTTTTAGTTTCTCGCTTAATTGAGTCTTTTCGGCTGTCAAATTAAGTAAAATTTTGCCTAAGTCTTTTCTTTGTTTTTCTAAGCTCTCTAAATGAAATAAAATCTCAGCTAAGGCTTTTTCATGCTCACTTAAAGTTTGTCTTTGGGTAAATAAACTTTTTTCTTGTTCTTCAATTTCTCCCTTTAATTCAATAATCTGAGCTTTAGCCAATTCAATTTCTTCTTGTCCTTTATGAATACTACCTCGGAAAGACTCAATTCCTTTGCTAAAATCTGATTTGGCTGATTCAAGATTACGCAAATTAACTTCCAAATTTTTCCGCTCAAATTCAATGGCTTGCGATTCATTAATTAAACTTTCTAAGCCTGAATCTTTAATCCGAGAGCCTTCCCGAGCCAATTCATCACTAACTTTATTAATTTGTTTTTCTAGTCCTAATACTTCAGACTGTATTTGTTTATTTTTATTTTCTTGATTTTCTTTTAGCTGAGAGAGCGAGATTAATTTGTTTTTCTCATTTTCTACCAAAGATTTTAAGGCCGTATATTGTCTATTTCCAATTTCATCATTGGCTTTGGCTGTCGCCCATTCTTTCCGCAAAACTTCTATTTCCGCTTCTGAAGATTGTACCTCTCTTTTTAAATCTTTAATATTATTTTGTAATCCCGTAATCCGCTTAGAAACAGACTCAATTTGCTTTTGAATTTGCTGAACTTTTGCATTATCTTCTACTCCAAAATGAATGCCACTTTCACGCAAACTACTTCCTCCAGTCATTGCTCCAGTCTTTTCGAGTAAATCACCTTGCAAAGTAACCATTCGATAACGACCCAAATAATTCCGTCCGCCATTTAAATCTTTAACTACTAAAGTCGCTCCAAAAGCATATCCAAAAGCCGAATTGTAAATTTCATCACATTGAATTAAATCAGCCGCCCAACCAATTACTGGACTATGTGAGGATTTAAACTCAGCTGGCAAAGATTCAAGATAAGGCACTTTCAATTTGTTCAAAGGCAAAAAAGTGGCTCTGCCAGCATTTCGAGAACGCAAATAATCAATTAATTGTCCAGCCACTTGGTCATTATCAACTACAATTGACTTTAATCTAGCTCCAGCCGAGGTTTCAAGAGCTAAAGCATATTGTGGAGGAACACTAGCCAACTGAGCCAAAACCCCATGAATACCATTCATTCCAGACTTTAAAACCGCATCAATAGCTCTTCCCCAATTTTGTTCTTCAGCAACTTTCTTTTTCATTTCAAGCTTGGACGCTTCATGCTGATATTCATATAATTGAGAGGTTCTTTCTCTAACTTCTTGCTCTGTATCATTTAATTCATCTTTTAGTTTTTTTAAATATTGATTAGCAGATTGAATTTTTTCCTGCAATGAATTTGACTTTGAGCCACCAGCTGTGAATTCAACTTTTTTATAATCTTGTAAATTAGCTTCCAGTGAGCTTTTTAAATTAATGATTTCAGCTGAAACTCTTTGAAATTCTTGTTGATTTAAAGCTTTTTCGGTTGTCAAATTAGCTTTCAATTCATTGAGTTCATTTAAACTTTGTTGTAATTCAAAAACTTTGCCTGTTGAAACATTGTCATTCTGACTTTTAGCTAAAATTTTATTTTGAATAATTTGATATTTAGTTTCACAGGAGTCAATTTGGCTTTGGATTTGCTTTTCCTGATTTTCAATTTCTTTGGCTTGTTTGTCTAAATCAATGATTTTTCTTTCACTAATTTTACTTTCTTTAAGAATTCTCTCGATTTGCTTTTCATAATCATTAATTTGTTTATGCAAAAATTCCAAGCCCGATTCATGCTTTGTAACTGATTCTCGTAGATAATTCAATTGATTTTGTAAAGTATTTTTTTCTTCACGGTTTAATTTATCAATCTGTTCATTGAGAGCCGTATTTTCTTGATCATATTGTGCAAATTTATTACTAACTTCTTCCAAAGAACTCATTAAATAAGTTTTCTCTTTAATTCTGTTTTCAATGTCAGCCTTAATTTTATTAGCTTTCTCTTCTAGCTCTTGAATGCGAACTTGCCTAAATAATCTTTCTAAATAATTTCTTTTTTTCTTTAAATCTTGATACTTAAGAGCCTGATCTCTTTCTTTTTGTAAAATTTCAAGCCTTTCACTAAATTCAGT
>CANLFK010000058.1 GCA_947489925.1 Candidatus Caenarcanales bacterium | reverse complement strand
ATTTAAAGCCATTTTTGCCAGCTGAATTGATGTGTAAGTACCTAAACAAAAGAAATATGGTATTTTGTGCCGATGGAATTTAATATTTCATTGACTGAGTACTTGCCTCATTCTCATCTTTTACCACACTTTTAATGTCTTCTTACTTAGTTTATTTTTATATTGTATTTTTATTTCAAATTTGGCTTCTCTTAAGTTAAGTAATTGGCCGATAACACTTAATAATTTCAGTTATACTTTTGCAATAAAACAAAGTTGGCCAATGTTTTCTTATACGACTGCACTGCAAAGCGATGGCTATTTTGTAATTAAAGGCTATTTAGATAATAAAAAACAAATAGATTTATCTCAAAATGCAAAACAAAAAACGATAAAATATTATGAAAATCAAAGACAAAGCAATTTTATGGCTTATCTCTTCCATTCTAAGTGGGGAGAGTTTAATAAATATACAAAACAAGATTTATTAATTGAAAATTATGCCAAATATTTATGTTATCAATGGAATACAGTACATAATAATAAATTAGAAAAAGTACAAATAAATTTTATTACTGAAACAACTGTAGCCATGAATGATATAAGTGAAGCTAATAAAAATAAACTTAAAAACTTTTTAATGATTGATTATAAATGTCAAAATAAAACAAATAATAATTAACTAAATAATTAAAGTATTTTTGCTAATTAAGGTAAATTAATTAAGGTATTTTTGTTTAGTAAGAATTAAAGAGTGAATAGTATTATAAATTGGTGGGTGGTATTTATCTGTTTTGAGTAGTGAGCAAAAAATCATATACTGGGTTTGTATTTGTTTTGTAATAGCTATTATTGCAATTATTGTAAATTTTATTCAAAATCAAAAAAAGCATAAACAAATAAATAAACAAGTACAAATTAGTGATCAAGAAATACAATTCGTTGATGAAATAGTCTCTCAAATGGAGGAAACTATCGATAAATTAGAACAAGAGAGAAAGTCTAAAATACCTTTAATTGTTTTAACACTAATACTATGTAATATACCTGTTTTAATATATATTCTTTTTATAAAAGAGAGGGCTAATTTAATAGGAGAGGCTTTTGGCTTAGAGACCGTTTCAATTGTTCTAGCCATAATTATAATTCATGAGTACTTACTAAAAAATTATTATCAAGAATTTAAAGAAAATATTATTACCCAAATTATCAAATTATTAGGCGGAGAAAACCTCGAATATAATCATAAAAATTTTATTAGTACAACTGATTTTGGAGCGAGTCATTTATTCGATTTTTTCAATAATTATAGTGGCGATGATTTAATTATAGGAGAAATAAATAATTTAAAGTTTAAGTGCTCAGAATTACATGTTAGCTATACGACTGGTTCTGGCAAAAGTAAAAGAACCAGACAAGTATTTAATGGTTTATTTTTTGTAATTGATATACCGCAAAATATTGATAAAGATAAATGCTTTGGTACTAATTCAGATTTTGGTGATGAAATACTATTAGATAATGTTGAATTTAATGAATTATTCAAGGTTTTTGGTAATGATAGTACCGAAGTTTTTTATATACTTTCCAGTAAAGTTTTAGAGAAAATGGTTAATTTCGTAAATAAAACTGGGCATAATTTTCAGTTCTCATTCAAAGAAAATAAACTATATATTGCGATTGAGTCTGGCTTACTAAAGCGATTTTTTGAACCGCCAATTTTTATAAGTTTATGGGATTATAAAATTTATGATGAAATAGTAATGGATTTTAAATTAATATTTGAACTTCTCAATCAGCTTGAATTTAGAAGGAGTTGATTTATATATTGCGATTACTATAGTTTATAATAATTATCCCAAAGCTTATTTCTGAACTTGTTTGTTGGATCAAGTTTCTTTTTTAGTCTGAAAAAATCATCTGAATGAATATATGCTTTTTCAAATTGATATTGGTTTGCGTGGATTTGATAAGGCAAATAATATCTTCCATTACATAAAAGCGAGGCATCAATAAGTTTTTGCGTCCACTTTTTCACCTTCTCTTTATCAGCTTGTTTAACTCCTTGTTTATAATAAATTACAAATGCAAATACTTCTGTGCTTGCCCAAGCCAATAATGATCCAGAATCTTTCTTTGCATGTCTAATAGAGACATTAATTACATTTACTTTGTACTTTTTTAAAATATTTGCCATTAATGGATAAAAGTTATCAAATTGATCGACTGGCACAAAATACTCCTGAAGAACATAAGTTGATTGTTTGCGAGATTCAGGTTCTAATTCAAAAACATCTTGGCTTGCTTCATAGTTTCTCCATTCAATGGGCTTACTTTTGTATATTATTGGATCAATCAAATATTGCCGAAACCATTTACCAACAGAAAACTCAGAAATTATGCCCAATACAAATTTACGGAATATATATTTTTGACCCTTAGGTTTTAAGCGGTAATTTACAGTAGTTTTTTTAGGTGTTTTGCTATATGAAATTGCTCTAATTTGCTCGTACTGATCAGGATAAATGACAGCATTATGAAAAATAATTTTTGAGTCATTTTGAATATTATCCAGAAAGAATTGTTTATATTTTTTTATCGATAATACTTGGCTTGTCCGTTCAATTTTAGTATTTTCAGTTAATGATAAAGTAGCTTCTGTAATTACTCCAATTCCGCCATAACCACCAATAGCTGCATAAAAAATCTCTTTATTTTTGATTGGACTTGCTACTATTAAATTACCATTAGCTAATACAATTTTTATTTGTTTTACCGATAAAATAATTGGTCCTTCTCCAATATATCGACCATGAACATTAACGCTTAAAGACCCACCAACCGTAAAATTAGCGTATGACTGCATTATTTTAATTGATAAATTATACGAATCAATAAATTCTTGGATTTTACGCCAATTTATGCCTGTTTCAACAGTAATTTCTTTGTTAGCCTCCGAGAAATTTAGAATACGATTAAAATTACGCATATCAATTTGTAAAGCTTTTTCGGTTGCAGTTTGCCCTCCCATGCTATAAAGTCCCCCACCAATTGAAATAGAATTATGCGTTTTAACTGCTTTAATTATTTCTTCAGTGCTAATTGGATGAATTATTTCAGCTACGCTAATCGGGTTTAATTGTGTAATATCATTCGCAATTTTCAAGCCATCCTGAGCAGTTATTGCAGTACTGAATAAACTTATAAACAAAATGATTAGAAGAACAAAGGATATTATTTGCATACTTTTCACCTGAGTTGTACATCAGCACAATGATACAGATTTGACAGACGGCTGCCTAAAATTTGGGAATAAAGTAATAATAATCAAAATTACTAGATTGTGAAAACAATAACAATAAATTTTATAAATGATTTAGCTTATAGCTTTAAGGAAGGAGTTTATCGTGAATAAAAAAACTATTATTTATTTTATAATTACTGTGCTTGCTATTAGTTGTCGTTTCTTTTCAACTGGACTTGATTTATATACTTGCAGCTGTATAATAATTTGTCCCCTGTTACTGCTTTATGCACAATTTGCTGACAAACCCGAAGGCTTTTTATTTCATTTTTTTAGATATATTGGTGAAAAAATTATATTTATTTCTAGTATTTTCTTAGTTCTTAGTACTTTAATTATTTTATTTGCTCCTAAATTTCAAGGTAATCACAAAATACTATTAATATTATCTATCGCTATTCTAATTATACTTTTTGCAATTTTTATTAAGTTAATTATAAAACTAAATCCTACTAAAGCAGAACAATTAAAAAGCCAAATACAAACTAGCGAGGAAGATTTGCAATTTGTAGATGAATTAATATACTCACTAAATGAACCAATAAAAGAATTAGAAAATAAAAGATTCATTCAATTATTTATAACTATTTTCACTTATGTTTTACTGATTTTAATTTCATCAGTAGGTATTTTTCTTTCATTCTATTGGAATAATAAAGGAAATAGTTTTAATATATTTTTATCTAATGGAATCGTTACTTTTATTACTTTTCTGCTAATAACAAAATTCTTTGATTATGTCAGCATTTCTAAAACTGATTATATACAAAGCTTTAAAGAAAATATTATTACTGAAATCATAAAGTATGTAGGTATTCAAAACTTACAATATTTCCCGTATGAATTCATACCTAAAACCGACTTTCATGCAAGCAAATTATTTTATAGCGGTAATATTTACAAAGGCGATGATTTAATTACTGGAGAGATAAGCTCTTTAAAGTTTAAGTGCTCAGAACTACATGTTCAAAATATAGATTCCGATAGCAAAGATGAAATATTTCACGGCTTATTTTTTGTAATTGATATACCAGTAAATATACAAATTCCCTTTGGTACTAATTCTAATTTTGGTAATGAAATACTATTAGATAATACTGAGTTTAATGAATTATTTAAGGTTTTTGGTAATGATAGTACTGAAGTTTTTTACATACTTTCCAGTAAAGTTTTAGAGAAAATGGTTAATTTCGTATACAAAACTGGACACAATTTTCAGTTCTCATTTAAAGGAAATAAATTATATATTGCGATTGAGTCTGCCCCAATGAAGCGATTTTTTGAGCCGCCAATTTTTAAAAGTTTATGGGATTATAAAATTTATGATGAAATAGTAATGGATTTTAAACTTATATTTGAACTTTTAAATCAGCTTGAATTTAGAAGGAGTTTATCGTGAGCCAGAATATTTTTGACTAAATTTTATTGAATATTGTTAGAATATAATAAGTTTTATATTTAGTGGGCAGTTGGCGCAGTTGGTAGCGCGCCTCCGTGACATGGAGGAGGTCACAAGTTCGAATCTTGTACTGCCCAATTTTTTAAGAATCCAAGCTAAATCATTTAAAAAATCCCTTCGAGATTCCAAATAAAACAAATAAGCCGATTATAACTCGGTAAAGCATGAACGGAAATAAAGACTGAGTTTGCAAGAATTTGAGTAAAAACTTAATTGCAAAATAGCCAACTATTGCAGAGCAAATTCCACCCATCACCGCCGCAGTCCAACTAACTTCAAGGCTTTTTGTGCTTTTTAAAGCTTTCAAAACTTCATATAAACCAGCTCCTAAAATAACAGGTGAACCCATCAGAAAAGAAAATCGAGCTGATTCTGTGCGTGAAAAACCTAATAATCTAGCAACTGTAATTGTTGAACCAGATCTTGAAACACCTGAAATTAAAGCGGTCGCCTGTCCAAAGCCAATTAAAAGAGCTTGCCACCAGTTAATATTTTTTTCTAAATCAATTATATTACTTGGTTTTAAATCACTTACAAAAAGTAAAATACCAATCAAAATTAAGAAAATAGTTGTAATGGTGAGGTTTTGGTCAATTTTTTCAAAAAAGTCATGAGCAAAAAAGCCTATTAAAATGGCTGGCAAACTGGCAATTATAATTTTAAAACCCAAGCTTGAAAAAAAGTTTTTCGGAGAATTCAGACTTTTAAAGGTTTCAATCGCAATTTCCAGTAAGTCTTTACCAAAATAAATTAAAACCGCTAGTAAAGTTCCCAAATGCAAAAAAGCTGACAAACCTAAACCAATACTAGGCCAACCCAAAAGGTCTGGAATTAAACGCAAATGAAAAGAGCTACTAATTGGCAAAAATTCAGTTAAACCTTGCACTATTCCCAGAACAATACATCTCCAGATTTCTTGATATTTTTCAAACATAAATCAATTATTTCCTCTTTAGTGTTTATTTATTTTAGTGGTGTTTTGCCAGCCAAAAACTTGCGGCTAAATTCATCGGCTCTGAAAGGAGCTAATTCTTTTAATTTCCGAAAGACAAAATTGAAATTCTTATTACTTTTTTCTTTAGTTTGTTCATTCAAATTGTATAAATAAGCCAAAGCTAAACTATAATAAGCATTTATAAATTTTGGATCTTTTTCTAAGGCTTCATGAAAGGTTTCAATCATATCATCATATTTTTTCATATCAAAATAAATTAAACCCAAATTATAATAAAACTCGGCAATTGGAGCTTTATCAATGGCTTTTTTATAATATTCAACCGCTTTAAAAAATTGTTTTCGTTTTTGATAGTAATTAGCCAAATTATTATATGAATATGGATAATCTGGTTGTTTATCAATAGCTTGCAAATAAAGGCTCTCAGCATCTTTAAATTGAGATTTTTGTATTTTCAAACTAGCAAAATTATTATAAGCTTGAGCCTCGTCAGGAGCTAATTTTAAAGCTTTTTGATAACACATTTCGGCTTTATCCAGTTTGCCAAGCTTTTGCTGAATTAAGCCCAAATTATTCCAAGCTAAGGCATTTTTGCTATTTAATTTTAATAATCTGCGATATTCATCAGCGGCTTTATTTAATTGACCGCTTTCTTCAAGGCTAATGGCTTTTTGGAATTCAGCATTTATTATCTTGGGTTCGGCTAAAACAAAAAATGAAGACTGAATTAAAAGAAATAATATTAGTGAATAAACTTTTTTGCTATTCTGTAAATTCAAAGATTATTTCCTCATTTTAACTAATTTAGATTACAAACATTATTTAATCAGAAATTACAAAGAATAAACAAAAAAATGCTTGAATATAAGCCTAAATTTAGCCCAGAAAACTATAATGTGCCACAGAAAGCGGTTACTGAATTCAAATTTATCTCATTTCTGTTTAATTTCTTATTAATTACGGTCGGTCTTTATTTTTTTCTGGGTTTGATTTTTGATTTATTAGTTCCTACTATTTCGCCAGCTCAAGAAAAAAAGCTCTGGGGTGATTTATATTTACGGTATGCCGTCGATGTTAAAAAATTAGATAATCAATCAACCAAAGCAATTAGTTTGCAAAAATTAGTAGATAAGCTTCAATCTCATTTACCAGAGCAACAAAAAGAGCTTAAATTAAAAGTTTATATTAAAAATTCAAACGAAGTAAATGCTTTTGCTGTGCCTGGTGGTTATATTATTGTTTTAAATGGTTTACTGAATAAAATTGAATCCGAAAATGAATTAGCTTATGTTTTGGGTCATGAAATTGGACATTTTGCTCATAAAGACCAACTTAAAGATTTTGGTCGTAGTTTTATTTTACTTTTTATTTCGCAAGCATTTTTTGGTCAAGATAATCCAATTAATAAATTAAGCAATAATTTCTTTTCTTTAAGCGAAAAACGCTTCTCTCAATCTCAAGAAATTGACGCAGATTTATTTGCTTTACAATTATTAGATAAAACTTATAATCATGTTGGCGGTTGTACTGACTTTATGCAGAGATTGCAAAAAGATTCTCAAAAAGAAAGTCTTAATGATTTTTTCTCAACTCATCCTCACCCAAAAAAGAGAGTGGAAATTATGAACAAAATGATTAATGAAGGGAATTATTATATTGGTGCAAAATCACCGCTCTCATTTGATTAATGTCGGTTCAATCAAATTGTTTATAACCGAACACAAAGATTTAGCTTTCAAAACCGCCACAATATTAAATTGCTTTTAAACTTAACAAATAAATTTCAATAATATAAAATAATGTTTTGTAACTAAATTTTATTAAATATTGCATCAAACTACAAATTCTGGCTTAATAATTGCCCAAACAGCCTATCAAATTGCTGATGAAAAGAATGCTTTACAACCAATAATTTTAAATGTTTCAGAGCTGACAAGTCTTTGTTCTTTTATTATTATTATGAGTTGCAAAGTGAAAAGTCAAGTCAGAAGCTTAGCAAAATTAATTGAAACTGAATTAAGTAAGCAAAATTTTACAGTTCTCAATCGTGAAGGTTTAAGTAATTCTCAGTGGGCATTATTAGATTATGGAGAAGTTTTAATTAATATTATGTATCAACCCGACCGTGATCATTATCAACTGGAAGAAATCTGGCGTAAAGCCTCTAAAGTTGAATTCAATTAATGAAAGCTCAATAAAAGGATTAATCTGTTAAACTTATACAATATTATTTTCCCTTTCTTTGGTTTGAAAAATTAAATGACAGCTCCTGTTGAAGAAAAACAAAATTACTCCGCTGATCAAATTCAAGTTTTAGAAGGTCTTGAAGCAGTAAGAATGAGACCCGGTATGTATATTGGTGGAATTGATCAAAAAGCTTTACATCATTGTATTTTTGAAATTGTAGATAACTCTGTCGATGAAGCTTTAGCTGGTTATTGTAATCGTATTTCTATAACTTTAAATGCTGATAATTCAATTACAGTTACTGATAATGGACGGGGCATTCCAGTTGGCATTGTCGAAAAAACTGGCTTATCTGCTTTAGAAACAGTTTTTACTATGTTGCATGCTGGCGGAAAGTTTGGTGGCGGTGGTTATAAAGTGTCGGGCGGTCTGCACGGAGTAGGAGCAAGTTGTGTTAATGCTGTTTCAGAAAGAATGGTTGTCAATGTTGAAAGAGATGGAGATTTATATGAAATTGAATTTAGAGGTTATAATCCAGACGGAATAGTTGGAGCTTCAATTTATCCTGTTAAACTTATTGGAAGTAGCGAAAAGACTGGTACTAAAGTTCAATTTTGGCCAGATTATCGTGTTTTTAAAGAAATTGGCGAAGATGGTCTTGAAAAAATGCCAATTGTAAACTTTGACAGAGTTGCTCTTAGACTGCGAGAAATGGCTTTTTTGAATGCTGGACTTGAAATTCAATTTACTGATGAAAGAAACCTCGAAGAAATTAGAACCGAAACCTTTCATTATGAGGGCGGAATTGCTACATATGTTGAATATTTAAATCAAACTAAAACTCGTTTGCATAAGTCTCCAATTTATGTTAAACGCACCGTAGATGATGTTATTGTTGAGGTGGCTTTTCAATATACTGATATGTACAGCGAAACCATTTTTGCTTTTGCTAATAATATTAATAATCCAGACGGTGGAACTCATTTAACTGGTCTCAAAAATGCTTTAACAAGGGTTATTTCTGAATATTCCAAAAAAGAGAATTTAATTAAAACGGGTGAAGCCATTTTGGGTGAAGATATTCGGGAAGGAATTACCGCTATTATTTCAGTCAAAGTCAAAAATCCTCAATTTGAAAGTCAAACCAAAGTTAAGCTTTTAAACAATGAAGTACAAAGTGCCGTTTATAGTGCTGTTAGTGATGAATTAGCAGAATGGCTAGACAAAAACCCAAAAGAAGCCAAAATAATTGTTAATAAGTCAATTATGGCTCGTAATGCTCGTGAAGCCGCTAAGAAAGCTCGTAATTTAATTCGCAGACAATCAGTGCTAGAAGGTTCTAGTGGTTTACCTGGTAAATTAGCTGATTGTTCCGAAAGAGAGCCAGAAAAATGTGAGCTTTACCTTGTAGAAGGAGATTCAGCAGGAGGCAGTGCTAAACAAGGTCGTAGTCGTAATTTTCAGGCTATTTTGCCCTTGAGAGGTAAAATTTTAAATGTTGAGCGGGCAAGGCTTGGACGGATTTATGAAAATAATGAAATTCAATCTTTAATTCAGGCAGTTGGTTTATGCACAGTTGGTGATGAATTACTTAGACCAAATGAAGAAGACATTTTAGAATTAAAGAAAGTTCGTTATCACAAAATTATTATTATGACTGACGCTGATGTGGACGGCTCACATATTAGAACTTTACTCTTAACTTTCTTTTTCCGCTATGCAAGACCATTAATTACTTCTGGTTATTTATATGTTGCTCAGCCACCTCTTTATAAGGTTGAACATCGTGGTAAAATTCAATATTGTTATAATGATGCCCAGCTGCAAATAACTTTAGCTGAAATTGGTAGCAAGGTTGCAATTCAAAGATTTAAAGGTTTAGGGGAAATGATGCCCGAGCAATTATGGGAAACCACCATGAATCCAGAAACACGGGTTTTAAAGAGAGTGGATATTGAAGATGCCGCAATGGCTGATTTAATGTTTGATACTTTAATGGGTGATGAAGTTGAACCAAGACGCAAATTCATTGAGGAAAATTCAATGTTAGCTAATTTGGATATTTAGTTTTTTTGCTTTTTACTCTGAATCGCAGACTAACACCGATAATACTTAACTTAAGGTGAGTTCGATTAACCGAAAAGTCTCAGAATCTTGATCCCCAGAAAACTTTGAAGCAATATCAATATGCAAGTTTTTCTATTCACTTAAATCCCCCAATCTTAACTTGTCAGCCCTCGATTTCAGGACAGCGAGATTATGACTAGAAACAGGTTTTGTCGGTTGATAAGAATGGGATGCGGTCTTAAGAATTTCCTTTCTCTTCGACTCACATTAAATAAAAACTCTATAAATCCATTACTTTTCTTTTCTTAGGTTTAGAATCGTCTGTTGGTTTTATGCCAGCTTGCACACCTAAATAAGATAAGCCAGCCCCAATTAAACTAGCTACTGCCGCAATGACTCCAGCTGTTAAGACAGTTACTTTTTTACCCATTTCAGTTGTTAATTCACTAATTTTACTTTCAGCTTGCTTTAAGTTTGCTTCCAATCCAGTCACTTGAGCTTCTGTTGTATTTAATTTACCTTGTATCACTACTGTTTTTGATTCAAGAGCCGTAGTTTCGTTTTTTAAAGTAGCAACTTGGGTTTTTAAAGGTGGAGTTTTTGGAGTGTTATTAGTAAAGAACTTTAAAGGGTTTAATCTACTAAGAAACTTTGTTAATTTACCTCCTTTCGTAGTAGAGGCAACTGTTTTTCTTCTTGACCGAGAATTGATTGATTTATTTGGTGCTGAGGCTGAGGGTAAACGCATAATAAAGTTTAGACACTCCATTTTTATATTAGGTTTTTAATAAAGATTTAATAAAGTTTTATTATTCTCTTAACTTTCATTCTTTCAGTTAATACGCTATTAAGTCAAGTCTTTTTTATTGTGGAATGAACTCAGGTTAAAAGATAAGACTGACTACTTTTTATACTTTATTGATAAAACATGATAATGTAAGTACATAGTTAAATAATTAAAAATATCTTATGCGTAATAAATTGATTTTATTATTATCTCTCTCTGCCTTAGGTTTCAGCCTTAGCAGTATTGCTGGACCATTTTCTCGCAGAAATTGCTGTTGCCAGACTGAAGAAGTTCAAGAAGTTGTTGAAAGAGAAGTAATTGAAAAATGTGATGGCGAAACTAATTCAGCTGGAATTTGTATTCCTAAAACACAAGAAACCGTAGTAGAAACAAAACCTGTTTATGTTGAAAGACCACAAGTACAAGAAGTAATTGAAAAATGTGATGGCGAAATTAATTCAGCTGGAATTTGTATTCCTAAAACACAAGAAACCGTAGTAGAAACAAAACCTGTTTACACTGAAACCAAGCCAGTAGTTTATACAGAAACAACTAAACAAGAAGTTATTAAAGATTCCACAAATTATCATCGTGGACTTTGGTAAACAACAAATAAAAACTTGATTAATACTTTTAACAAATTAGTTTTAAATAGCTCTCTCTTTAAGTTTAGGAGGGCTATTTTTTGTTTTATAATTAGTATTTTTAGCTTTAATTTTTTGCCCAGTTTCAGTCAGTCTAATTCTTTGCAAATTGAAATCAATTTAATTGCTCGCAAATTAGAACTTAAAGAAAATGGACAATTAATTAAGGCTTATCCGATTGGTGTCGCTAAGTCAAAAGATTTTATTACTCCGCCAGGTTTATATAAAATTGAAGTAAAAGATAAAAATCCGGGCTGGATAAATCCATTTAATCCTAAGGTAATAATTCCACCAGGTAAAAATAATCCGCTAGGAACTCGTTGGATTGGTTTCCATGGAAAAGCTGGAGCAGAATATGGCATTCATGGCACTAATAAACCAGACTCAGTTGGCAAAACCGTGTCGCATGGCTGTATTAGAATGTTAATTTCAGATAGTGAAGATTTATTTGAGCGAGTTGAAATCGGAACGCCAATTCTTGTTTATTATGAACGATTTGAGATTATTGATCGAGACGGCGATTTGATTTTAACTATTAAAGAAGATCCTTATAATTTAGAACCTTTGACAATTGATAATCTTGAAAAACAAATTTTAAAAAAATACCCGAAAGCGATTATTAATAGAAACAGTATTGCTTTTTTAATTAATGAAAAAAATCCAATTAATTTACCTCGATTTATTGGTTATCTTGAGCCAGAAGCTAAAAAGATTGAAATACAAGAAAAACAAATTCAATTAGAAAAAGAAAAGATTGAAGTACAACAAAAAGAAATTCAGCTTGAAAGTGAAAATGAATACGAATTTGAATATCAGTATTAATTTTTTTTAGTTTAATCTTTTGCTTTGAGTTTTTTCAAATATTATCAGCCAGCTATTTTTCTTTAACCTAAAAATTGCCAAATCTCGTAAAATAAATAATTAATGTGAGTTCGACAGATGAAAAACACAAAAAGCTTCTCAAGAATTCAAGTCTTAGCCCCCTAGGCTTACGGCATTCCCCGAAGGGGACACTCAATAAATCTGTTTGAAAATTTCTGTCTTCAAGGTCTAAATTCCCAAC
>CANLFK010000057.1 GCA_947489925.1 Candidatus Caenarcanales bacterium | reverse complement strand
CCGAGGATCAGGTATTTTGTTAATAAATTCTATAAAATTATTCTGCATAGAAATTCCTTAGTCTGTTTTTCTATGCTCTTTTTATCATCTTTTTCCCACTCATGCAAAATCCTTGCCTAGCCCCCTTGACAGGCTCAAACCCCCTAGCCCCCTTGACAGGCTCAAACCCCCTAGCCCCCTTGACAGGCTCAAACCCCCTAGCCCCCTTGACAGGGGGAACTTTTAATGATGCTCCTGTTGAAGCTTTAACTTCTATCGGTAATTTTAAATATTCAAAGGAAATATCTGAATTAGCTGAGCAAATGAGAAAAGCCCCAACACCAGCGGAGAAATATTTATGGGATAATATACTTCGTAGTTCTCAACTTGGATTTAAATTTACAAGACAAAAACCAATTCATAATTTTATTTTAGATTTTTATTGTTCTGAATTACTTTTAGGAATTGAAGCCGATGGAGAAATTCATTATTTGCAACAAGAACAAGATCAAATGCGTACTGAATATTTAGACAGTCTAGGTATAAAAATACTTAGATTTAAAAATGAACAAATACTTAAACAAACGGAAAAAGTCAAAACGGAAATTCTAAATTATATAAATCAAAGAAAACAAGAATTAAGCAGAACAAATCTAATCGCTCAAACTCCCCCTGTCAAGGGGGCTGGGGGGTTTACCTACTGCAATATTGAAAAAGATTTCTTACATAAATTAAATGTTTATGACTATATTGAAAAAAATAAAATCAACTTCCCTATAAGCCAACTAGAGAACGGAAATTGGGCTTTTGCAAATGATGAAAAACTACAAATAAAACACAAAGTAGAATCTCAAGGTAAACCATTAAAAGATTGGGATATTGAAATTAATTATGGTATTAAAACGGGATTCAATGAAGCTTTTGTAATTGATGGAAAAAAGAAAGATGAATTAATAGCTAAAGATCCAAAGTGTGCTGAAATAATAAAACCATTATTGCGAGGTCGAGATATTCAAAAATGGAAGCCAGAGTTTGTCGATTTGTGGCTGATTGGAACTTTCCCGACTTTAAAACTAAATATAGAAGAATACCCAAGTATAAAAGAACATTTACTTTCTTTTGGAATAAGTCGCTTAGAACAATCTGGTAAGTCTGGAGCGAGAAAAAAGACTAGTAATAAGTGGTTTGAAACACAAGATACTATTGCTTATTGGAAAAACTTTTTAAAACCTAAAATTGTTTATCCAAATATGACTAAATTCTTGCCCTTTATTTATGATGAATCTCAAGCTTATACAAATCAAAAATGTTTTATTCTAACGGGTGAAAAGTTAAAATATTTAATTGCTTTTTTTAATTCTAATTTGTTTAAATATGCTTTTAAAGACAATTTCCCAGAACTATTAGGTGGAACTAGAGAATTAAGCAAAATTTTCTTTGAACAAATACCAGTAAAAATACCAAGCCCAGAACAAGAAAAGAATTTTAATGAAAGAGTTGATAGAATACTCGAACTAAAAAAGCAAAACCCCACAGCAGACACAACTGATTTAGAAGCCCAAATAGACAAATTAGTTTATGAACTTTATGACCTGACCGAAGAAGAAATAAAGATTGTGGAAAAGAATTAAATATTCCAGAATTTATCTATCTGGCGGGGGATTTTCTAAATTTTCAAAAATCGAAACGCTCTCAATAATATTTATAAAAATTAGGTTTCTTCTCATCATCCATAAAAACTTGCTTTTAAGTTAAAACTATAATTCCTCAGAACGCTTTCTAATTTGTGTTTATTATTACTACTTTCTGGGGCTTTTAGCTTGAGTTGTTCGGCAAAATCTTGAATTGCTATTAATATTTTTTGCTTATTGTTTTCCATAATTTCTTGTTTTTCGCTTCCTTGTTTTTTTCTTTCTAAACTTTCTTTTGCGATTTTTAAAATGTCGTTGTCATGGTCAAACTGCTTAAAAAGCTCATCAATTAATAGTTCTGGAATAATTTGCCGAGTAGCAAGATCCGCTGATAGAAGTCCACGAATACAGTAAAATGCCATCTTGTAAGTAAACTTTTTACCTTTTTCTTTTAAATTTAGATGACCTGTTGTAAGAGAGAGGTAGTGATAAAACAAAGCTTTAAAGTCAAAATTTGTGATTATATCTTTCTGGAAATTTATCCAGTCTGGAAGCTCATTAAAATAAATGATATTAGATCTAATCCACTCAAAAACAGTCGGATTACTTTTTGCTAAAAGTCCAAACATTTTGTCTATGTCATATGAAACAAAATCAAAATCACCTTCCATAACTTCTATAATGTCTCGGTGCTTGTTAAAGTCAAAATATTGTTGCTTTGATTGAAGATGAAAACCACGAACATCAAAGTCACTGTCTGGGCTTTCTATGCCCCAAAGTCGGCTACCACTTTCAATATAAAATAATGGCTTTTCTTCTATATCTTTAAAAAGGTTATCAATTTGTTTTCTCATTATTTTTCTCCGACCAATTTTACCGAGACTTAATATTTTTTTAGTTATATCTGGAGATTTTAAAACATAAATTTTGCAAATATTTTCTTATGTTAATAAACAAGTCTTTATAATTTATTTAAAAATATTAACTGTTTTGGTTTAGAATGAAATTAGAAGTATGTAAATAATTATGAAAGTAAGTAAGAAGACATTAAAAGTGTGGTAAAAAAAGAGAATGAGACAAGCACTCACTCAATGAAATATTAAATTCCATCGGCATAAAATACCATATTTCTTTTGTTTAGGTACTTATATGAATAATATTTATAAAGCTAGAGACTCTAATTCTATTTATCAACCGCCTACTGCTGGATTTTCAACGCATTCTGCTAAATCATCTACTAGTATAAATAATGAGTCTGTCTCTTCAGCTAAAACAAATAATTCTTCTGTTTCCTCAGAACCTCAATCAACCAAGCCTTCTCAAGAATTTCTGGGACAAGGAATAGGGACTAGACTTAATACTATTGCTTAGAAAATATGCAAAATGATTATTTTGAAAAGTCAGATCTAAAACCAATAGATAAAATTACGCTCAAAAAAATTATTGATGAATTATTTTCAACTTCAATTATTCAGCAAGCTCAAAAAGAATTAGAAATAGCTAGACAGCAATGGAATAAGTGGACTCCAGATCAGAAATTAGTTTTTTGTGAAAAGCTCTATCTCATTTTATATTCTCAGTATTTCCCAAAAACTCTTTTTCAGACCACTTGTAATAGTTCAGAATTCACAGGTCTTTTTTACTGTTCGGAATGGAAAATATGTTTTTCTGTTGGTCTTATAAACCAAGGAGTATACAAATTAGAAAATTTTATAGGTGTTTTTTTACATGAAAGTTTCCATGCCTTTTTGTTTTTTCTTTCTATTTGTTTTAAGCCAGCTATTGGATATGAGAAACTGAGACCACCGCAAAGTATTATGCAATTTGCACGAAAAATTCAAATAGATACAAATCAAAATACTTTAATGAAGATTGCTAAGAAAAATCTTTTAGGTTGTTTTGATCGAGGATTAGGTCATGCAGACAGTTATTTTTTAAATGTAGAAATTCTAACTGATAATTTAGCCGAGTTTTTATTTTATAAGATTTTCCCTAATAGACCTTATAATCGTGGATATGCTTCGGAAGAACAATACATAAAAAGAAGAATGCTGGGCTTTACTCCTGAAAGTGCAAAGAGAGCTTAAATTAATTAGCAAAAAATAAAACTTTAATATTTTGTATTTTATGTCAATCGATTTTAAAATTAGTCTATTCAATAAAAATTAATTAATATAATGAGTTTTTCCTTTCAGTTTCCAGCTCAGCCCGAAAAATACACACCAGTTTTAAGACAATATTTAGAACATAGAGCTAAAACTGATGAGGCTCTTTTATTTTTTAGATTAGGTGATTTTTATGAATGTTTCTTTACCGATGCTGAAATTATTGCCAAAGAATTAGAAATCACTTTAACCGCTCGCTCAGATTCCGCTCATGAAGGTGGAAAAGTACCAATGGCTGGAGTGCCGCATAAAAGTGCTGAAGCCTCAATTGCAAAATTATTAAAGGCTGGTTTTAAAGTGGCTTTGTGCGAGCAAATTGGCGAAACTGATGGCAAAGGCCCAATGAAAAGAGAATTGGTGCGGATTTTAACGCCTGGAACTTTACTTGAAACCGAATTACTAGAAAGCGAAAAAGCTAATTATTTAGCCGCTATTTGCCCACCCGAAAAAGAAAATAATGCTTGGGGCTTGGCTTTTGTCGATATATCAACTGGTAATTTAAAAATAACTGAATTGTCTGAAAGTGAATTGAGTTTAGAATTAGCCGTCTTAAAGCCTTCGGAATTATTAGTGGCTTCCAGTCGGATTAAAGATTTACATGGCATTGAAATAGAAAAAGCTTTATTACCCGCTGGGCTGAATAAACAAGATTTTTCAATTACGAATAGAGCTTTAAATTTATTTGACTTAGAGAGAGCTAAAAATAAAATCAAACAAAAATTTGGAGTTTATGCAATTGAAGGCTTTGGTGGACAAAATTCTCAAACTAGTTTGCAAGCTTTGGGCGTAGTTTTGGATTATTTAGAATTTACTTATCCTGAATCAATGAAGGCTTTGAGTAATGTACAAGTTTATCAAATTAATTCTTTTTTGCAATTTGACGCTCAGGTAGCCAAGCATTTGGAATTATTTGAAAATATGCGTAATCGTAATTCCAAAGGTACTTTAATTTCCTTAATGGAAGAAGATATTAAAACTAAAATGGGTATTCGCTTGCTCAGGAATTGGTTGGCTAAGCCATTAATGAATATAAATGAAATTAAAAATCGCCAAAACAAAATTGAAAACTTAATTTCAAAACCTCATTTATTAAATAATTTAGCGGGTTTATTAAGTCAAGTTTCTGATTTGGAAAGGCTTGGCATCAAATTAAAAACTAATCGCCTTAATCCAAGAGAAATGGGTTTTATCAAAAAATCTTTGCTTTTATTACCAGCTCTCAAAGCTTTATCTCAAGAAATTAATGAATTAAATATTAACTTTAATTATTCAGACAATTTATTATTTAAAACCCGTGAAATGGAGCAAGCTTTACTGGATGAATTGCCAATTAGTAGCTCTGAAGGAAATATTTTTAAAATTGGTTATAGTGAAAAATTAGATGAATTAAAAAATATTGTTGAGCAAAATGAAAATTGGTTGGCTCGCTATGAAATTAAAGAAAGAGACAATAGTGGCATTAAATCGTTAAAGGTTTGTTTTAATAAGCTGGCGGGCTTTTATATTGAAATTACTAAAGCTAATCGAAATTTAGTACCAGCTAATTATAAAATAAAACAAAATTTAACTAATATCGACCGTTATATTACCGATGAATTGAGAGAATATGAGAGCAGATTTTTATTAGCCGAAAGTAGCTTAAAGTCTTTGGAACAAGAATTATTTAATTTTTTGCGTGATAGTTTAAATATTTACTGCGATGAAATTTTAGCTTTAGCGGCTCAATTAGCCGAAACTGACTGTTTAACTGGTTTGGCAAATTTGGCTTTAAAAAATAATTATATAAAACCAGAAATTAATAATACTAAAAACTTTAAAATTAAAGAAGGTCGCCACCCAGTCATCGAGAAGCTTTTACCGAATGGTTACTTTGTCAATAATAATTTAAACTTTGACCAAGAATCTGAATTAATGATTATCCTGACTGGGCCAAATATGTCTGGTAAATCAACCTTTATGCGGCAAAATGCTCTTTTATGTTTAATGGCTCAAATGGGATCTTTTATACCCGCTAGTGAAGCTGAGATTGGTATTATTGATAAAATCTTTACCCGAATTGGTGCTTCTGATGATTTAAGTCAGGGACAATCAACTTTTATGGTTGAAATGACTGAAACTGCTTATTTGCTAAATAATATGACTGAAAAAAGTTTATTATTACTAGACGAAATCGGTCGTGGCACTAGTACTTATGATGGCGTAGCTATTGCTTGGTCTTTGGCGGAATATATTGCCCAAAAAGAAATTAGATGTATTTTTGCAACTCATTATCACGAATTAAACTCACTAGAAGATAATTTTCAGAAAGTTATTAATTATCAAGTATCAGTGCATGAAGGAGAAGATGAATTAGTCTTTTTGCATAAAGTGATTGCTGGCGGAGCTGATCGTAGTTATGGTATTGAAGTTGCTCGTATGGCTGGATTACCGAAGCAAGTTTTAAATCGAGCCAAAAATATTATGAATCAAATGAATACCAAAGGTTTGCCAAATAAAAGAAAAGATTTAATTCAAGAAAGTATTGCTCAGTCAAGAATTGAATTTGTTTATTAGACCTCTTGTAAAATTTCTAAAAAGGGCGAGCTACTAAAATGCCACTATTTGACTTTAAACTACTGCAATAATTAGCCAGACTATCTTTGTAAATTTCAACTTTTTGATTTCGACTAGAAGCATGAATGAAAGATAAAGTTTGGTCTGGCTTTTTGATTAAGAAACCAACATGATTAATATCTAAACCTTCAATATTAGAAGTAAAACCAATAATATCTCCTTCTTGAAGCAAAGCTAATTGGCTAGGATTTTGCAAAGATAAACAATTAAAACTTGGTAATTTTAAACTACTTAATTTTTTTTCTGAGTCTTGAATTAACTGATTATTTTTAGCTGTCGCAGAATTTTGGCTTAAATAAAAAATTGGTTTTTGAATTAAATCTGGTCCATTAATTAATTTAACAATTCTTTTCTGAGAGCCATTTAAAATCCATTCCGAAAAATAATGCAAACGACTTTCATAATTAGTTAATTTACCGTTTCGATAACGAATAAACTCTAGTTCACGCTTATGGTCAGCAAAAGTTGTTTTCTGTTTTTTTATACATCTTGCTAAAGCTAAAACTGTTTCGAGGAAAGTAAAACAATCAAAACTATGTAAATTAATAATCAATCTTTCGGTTTCTGTATTATACAAATCCAAAGTTCCAGCTTCATAAGGAGCATTCAAAAAAGATTTTGCTAATTCAAGAATAATTATATTTAAAGGCTTTTTTTCTAAAGAATTATTAATAGCCCATTTAATTTTTTGCTGAAATAATACTTCTTCTGGGTTAAGATTTATTAATTTTTTGTCTTTGGCTTGGCAAGCATTAAAGCTAAAACTAAGGGTTGGTAATAAAAATAAAAATTTACAAAATTCCCTTCTATTCATAAAATTTACTATAAAGAAATAATAGCTTTTGGTAAAAGATTAGTTTGAATTTTTTTAATTGTTTCAAAAGTCTTTAAGTTAAGAATCATTAATTTACCGTCTGGCTCACTTCCAATTAATAATTCTTCATTATTCAAAGGCAAAAGCAAATTAGCAAATTTTAAGCTCTCATTAATATCTTTTTGTTCAAATTTATAATTATCAGTATTAATCAAAAACAATTTCTGTTCAGTTCCATTCAGAGCATAAATCAACTTTTTGTCGGTTGCTAAAGCCATAGTATTAATGGGAGCATTCAATTTAATTGTTTCTAATACTTTACTTTCTTTGCCTATATTATCAAGTACCGAAATACTGTCAGCACCACGATTTAAAACAAATAAGCGATTTTCATTTAGCCAAGCTATTTCGGTTGGACCTTCTTGTACACTAATTTCAGACTTTAATTCAAAATTATCATTATTAGCTGAAATTAAATAAACCTTATTAAAACCAATTGAACTAACAGCAATAGTTGAACCATTTGGGCTAATTGAAATATGAGAAGGTCTGTCTCCAACGGTCAAAGAAGAAACTCTTTCTAATTTATCACGGCTAAATACTTCAACTTTATTTTTTAAAGTACTAATTACAAATAAATATTTATCACTGCAAGCCATATTAGATAAACCTAATCGTTTATTATGCTTAGCAATATCCAAAGGTTCTTGGTTTTCATCTTTGGCTGGTTTAATTTTTGGCTTGTGTATTTTTTCAAAAGCGGCTTGAATTGAAGGTTTTTTCTTGGCTTTTAATTTATCTTTGCTTGTAAATATCTCAATTTCTTTTAATCCAAGCTGATCGGCCACTTTTACTTTATTCAAATACTTTTCAGACGGGGCAAAGTCAAAAATTTGATCTGAACCAAAATCAGAAATATAAATATGTCCCCCATATGAAGTTAAACCCCAAGGCATTAATCCAGCTGTAATTTGCCCGCTTTCATTGACTGTATCTAAGTTCAATTTTAGTAAATAGCCCGAAGAACTCAAATAATAAATATTATGGTCTTTTTCAATTTTTGCTTTTACTGTTTCCGTTTCAGCTTTAATATTAGGCGATGGGGCAAAAAGTAAATTTAAACCTAAGAAAAAAGCCAAATATATTTTGTTCTGAGTTTTCATTATTTTATAAATTAATTGGTGATTTGATTTTTTGAATTTTTAAAGCCTAAAGATAAATGATATGAACCAATAATTAAAGCAATGCCAATGGTTATACGCAATAGACCACGACCAAAAGGTGGCAAAAAATTACCTAAAACAATGCCCAAAACTATCATTAAGCTAATCATAATTAAACCTCTTTTGCCCAAAACCTTGATCCAGCCAATGAAATAATTTGCCATTTTATTTTCTAGTAATTTTAAATTATCTAAAGATCTTTGAGCTGTTTTAGACAATAAAAAATGACCTTTTGCTGAACCAATAGTCAAAGCCACCACAATACTAATAATTAATAAAAAACCAGTAATCGGCTGACTAATTAGCATAAAAGAGCCACTCCACAAAAGCCTTAAGCCACCAAAAACCCAAAGTGAAACTAAAATAGCTAAAGTTGTAATTTGTACTGATGTCAATTTAATATTTACGCATTGAAGAATTTAATCATATATTATCATGTCTTTTTAGTATTGAATTAAACTTTAGCTTCGGTTTATTTTGCAAAGTATTGTAAATATTCAAAGGCACTATTTTTTTAAGTCTTGACACATAGTGTGAAAGTATTACAATATTAAGAAAAGAATAAAACTTTATTAATAACTAACTAATTTAATTATGTCATTTCCTAAAATACTTTTTCGCCAAATAAGCCCTGAGAGAACTACCAAAGCCCCCTCCACTACAAGACAATCTTCTGTTATTACTGAAAAACCTAAACGCTTTACCCTTGCAGTTCCAGTTAAACAAGAAGGGGGTTTAGAAATATTAAAACTATATGGTGTTAGAGAAAGAATAGAAGCAAAAAAAGAAAAGATCGAGCCAATTCAATTTGGTAAACAAAAAATACCCTTATCTATTACAAACCTGAATGGGGACAGCTATTTAACACCAGAGATTAATTGGGACAATATGGAAAGTTATGAAAAGACAGACTTGATGAAACAATTGACAGAAAAAGCAAAAAATACAGGAACAGCTTTGAACTTAAAAGGAGCGGATTTGACTGAAGTGGATTTGAGAGGAGCTAACTTAACAGGAGCTGATTTGAGAGGAGCTAATTTGGGTTGGACTGATTTGAGAGAGGCTAATTTAACGAGAGCTAATTTACTAAATGTAGGATTAGATGGAACAGATTTAACAGGAGCTAATTTAAAAGATGCACAGTTTGATCCTTTACCAGATGGCTTTAAGCCAATGTCTTTATGGACAAGAGGGCAACTTTTGAATTTTTTGCTAACTCGTTCAGCTTTAGGTGAATTGTCTGGATTGAGATTGTCTGGACTGGATTTTAGTAATATGGAGCTAGATCATCTATCCTTGGTAGATTCTGATTTAAGAGGAGCTAATCTTCAAGGAACAAGTTTATACGAAGCTAATTTAAGAGGAGCGAACTTAACAGGAGCGGATTTAGGGCGAGCAAGCTTAATAGACACCAAATTAAGGGGAGCTAATTTGACGGATGTTAATTTAATAGGAGCTAAATGGACTCAGGCAAAATTGGATAAACCACCAAAAAACTTCATTCCAACTCGAGAAGGACTTGCAAAATTAAGTCAAAATGAATTATTAGGTTTTTTCAAGAGTTGTTTGGATAAAAATAGCCTAAAATGTAATTTACAAAATATTGATTTATCAGAAACAAACTTACAAAATTTAGATTTAATAAGAGCTAACTTAACAGGAGCTACTTTACCTACAGAGCTAAAAGCATATATAAATCTTCAAAATTCTAAACAGGCTATAGGGTTTTTGGAATCTGTTACAGAGCTTGAACAAAAATATGAAATTTACAAGCAGATATTTTCTGGATTTGAAGCGAATGAATTACAAGACCTATCTGTTAGTTTACTCAATCAGCTTGTAGAAGAGGAAAATCCTACTAATAATATACTCTCTACACTAGAAAAATTATATACTCCAACCAATAGTCCAAACCCCAAAGATAAGGTTTATCCAGAATTAGCAAAGGCTCTAAGCAATATAAAAACTCCAGATATAATTTGTTGGTTAATAAGAGAAATGCAAAATCCTGATAAACAAAGTAGGAATCTTTCAATTTATGCTTTAGATTTTCTTTCTCTTTTACCGAAGGATACCAGAGTTACCTATTTGAATTTATTAAAAAATGCTGATAATGAACAAAAACAAAATATATATTCTCTATTAAATGAATTTTCTATATTAGTACAAAATAATAGAAAACTTGCAAATAAATATTTAGACTCAAATGGTGAATTTATTAGAAATGAAATAAACAAAATTATTCAAAGTCAAAGTGATTCAGCCGAATTTTTAGTTCAGACTATTATAAGCAATACGCCGAAACCAATTACGAACCAAATTATTGAACAATATAAAAAGTTAAATACTCTTTTGAACCTAAATATACCAGAAAATAATCCTAAATTTATTACTGCTATTAATGCACAACTTCATAAAAACTCACAAAATTTAGATACAGATAAGCTAAAAACCTTTATAAAAGAAAATGATTTCAAACCGACAGATAATCAAAGAATGGATTTATTTAAGAAAAATATAAACTCTATTATTCAGTCTAGTTACATGAGTGCGATTTCAGAGTCCATAGAGAGTTTTGATTTTATTACCCCAGAAAAAACAAAAACAATAGTAGAAAATATTTCCAAAAATCCATCTAATTTAAAAAGATTAATGACATTTTTAGGATATATGAGGCATTCCCAAGAAGAAAATTCAGGGGTAATAAAAGAAATATATCCAATTTTTGAACAATATTTAACAGACATTAATTTCCCAAATTTATCAACAGAACAAAAAGCAGAAATTGATAAACAATTATTAAAAAACTTTGACGAGCGATTTAAAGAAACATATGACTATTCTTGGTCTAATAAGATGAAGGAATTGCACCCAAAATTTAAACCCGAGAATATAAGGGGAAATTTTGAAACAAAAATAGGAGAATATACATTCAAGGCGGTTTCTGGCACAGATGCAATATTCAATGGAGAAAATGTTACTTCGTCTCAGTGTACATCTGTACCAGGTCAATCGAATGGTCATTTACAAATGGGCTGGGTTGGCACATCTAATGTAGTTTGGATGGAGGTAAGAGATAATCAAGGAAAAATGGTATCTGGTTTTGATATTAGAATATTATTAGATGGTGGCTTAGTACTAGGACCAGCATATAAATATAATAATAAAGCTTCAATTAAAGAGGATGATCGTAGAATACTAGCAAATAAATATTTAAAACATATTGGTATTGCTAGTAAAATACAATTACCCAAGGAAATCAAAACAGCAGACCCAAGTACAAGTAAAATAGGTGATGTTGAGTCGTATCATGAATCTGGTGAAGTTTATTATTAATCGCACTTTACTCCATTTAATGTTAATGATTTTTAATTTTTAAAATTCCGCTCTCAAGTGGTCTAGTGAATACTAAAAGTAATTAAAATCTTCAAAATTTATTTTAGTTGGGGATTGCTATAATTCCGTCAGTTTCAATTTCAACTAACCATTCTTCATTTATAAAGCGGCTTATTTCCATAAAAGTACAAGCTGGTTTTATATCTTTGAAAATTTCTCCATGAGCTTGAGCCGCTTCTTTCCATGTAGAAATTTTTACAAGCATAATGCGTGTTCTAACGATGTCTTTCAAGGTTGAGCCAGCTTTTTTCAAAGTTTTTTCTATTATCTGAAAACAATATTTAGTTTGCCCATAAACATCATCTTTAAAGGCCGTTAATCCGTTTGGCTGAACTGGAGCAGTACCCGAAATTACAATAAGATTGCCGACTCTTACCGCTCTTGAAAAACCAATAATATCTTCAAAAGGAGACTCCGAAGAAATTTTAACAGAAGACATTTTTAATTCCTTAATTTTCAAGAATTCATATATTTTATAATTTTTTAGTATTGAATTAAACTTTAGCTATTGTTACTTTTTCGGTTTGATTAAGACTTTTTAATAGTGTAGTTTTTCTTTAAAGTGCGATATTCCCCTTCTTTGAGTTCAAAAATATAGGAAATACCCATTAATTGATTATTAATATTAAAGGGCTATTCT
>CANLFK010000056.1 GCA_947489925.1 Candidatus Caenarcanales bacterium | reverse complement strand
GCTAAAGTTGGTTCTTCACTTTTTCCTACTTTCAATCGATAATCTGCAATTAGTTTGTCATTGATTAGTTTCCATGTTCCATCTTTGCTCCATTTGTTGAAATAGTCATAAACTGTTTGGTAGGGATCATAATCTTTAGGCAACATTGCCCATGAACAGCCTGTTCTTAAGCGATAAAATATTCCATTGATTACTTTTCTTGGATTTACTTCTCTTGGTCTACCGCCTGCTTTTGCTTCTGGAATAAGTGGCTCAATTATTTTCCATTCTTCATTTGTCAAATCAGTCTTGTATAATTTTTCTGTCATCGTTCTTTTTTTTCTACAAAATCAATTTACACTATGACGCTTTTTTTTACTTCCTACTTTTCAGATGCCTTCTAAGAGAAAGCAAATGTGAAGTTGAGTTTAATTTGCCTGATTATGAAGATATATTTCGTGAAATGCTTTTTAAAATAGGTTTAAACGGTGATAAAGAAAGACTTATTCCAATCGATCATTTTGGAGACGGTTATATTTCTATGTTTGTAATGGCAGTAATTCAAGCTATAGCTGAAGAGAATGAAAAAGATAAATGTTTATTTTTATTTGAAGAACCAGAGAGCTTTTTACATGAAAATCACCAAGAATATTTTTACAAAAGGGTTTTATGTGGACTTGCTGAAAAAGGGCATCAAGTAATTTATACTACTCACTCAGATAAAATGGTAGATATTACTAGCCCAGAGACTTTAATACGGCTAGAATTTGATAAAGATAAAAAACAAACTATAAAAACTTTCCCCTCTGAAACTAATAAAGTAAACCCACTTAATCCAAAAGAAAATAAAGATATACCTTCAGAGTTTAATTCATATATAAAAAACATAGAACCTAATTTAAACAAAATCTTATTTAGCGATAAAGTACTTTTAGTTGAGGGTCCTAATGATTTATTGGTTTATAACTACTTAATCAAAAAGAAAGCTGAAGAATTACAAAATAATACCTCTAAAGCTGATCCAGTCAAGCTGGCCGAAACACATTTGAATTTTAATAATATTGTGATAATTCCTCATCATGGTAAACATACAGCATATTTATTAGCTGCTTTATGCAAGTATCTTGGGGTTGATTATTACTTAATAAATGATTGGGATTTTGAAGCTACTGAATTAAATATAGAAGAAATTGGAAAGTTTGATTTAGAGAAAGAATTAAAAGGGTCAGAACTATATACTTCTCAAATAGATACTAAAAAAGGTATGATTACAACTAATTGGAAACTAATAAAATCAGCTGAAAATGGGCAAATCCACTTTAATGTTAAAAAGCTTGAAAGTGTTATTGGTTATTATAACAAAGAGAATAAAGATACAAAAGAAGATAAAAACCCAATGAAAATATGGAAGACTATCAAAGATAAGTATAAAACAGCAAGTGATATAGGAGTTGATATTTTTCCAGAGAGCTTAGAAAGGTTTTTGCTTTTAAAAGAAAATGAAAAAGAAAAAGACTCAGTAAGTACTCTATTGAGTGAGATACCATTTTGATTTATGATACAAAACTGTCTCTTAAGTGAATAAAGGAATAAAAATTTTAGTATAATACTAGGAAGGAAAATAAAAATTTATGAATATTCAACAAAAAAAAGAAGAATTTTTATCTGTGTTTGAAAAGCTCCCAATCGAGAAACAAGAAGAAATAATTGATTTTACTTATTTTTTAGATAATCAAGAAAAAGAAAGTTCAACGAATTATTTATTTAGCACCGAAGCGAATAAAAAACATTTAAATCAAGCTATTGACGAAGTAGAAAATGGACAGAATTTAATAGAGGTTGATTTAAACGAATTGAAAAAAGCAAATTTACTTTTAATTTAATCTCTCTCAATCTCAAAAAGCTTAGTTAAATTTGTTTTTATTTGTTTTTTATAATTATCAAAGCCTTGTAAATTACCAATTACTTTTTTAGCTAACCTTAAATCTAAAGTAAATACCTTTCCTAGCCTTAAAATACAATTACTTTGAGAAAGAAAATCTATATTCTCTAACTCTATGTCAAATTGCCAAGTTTGCTTTTTAGAGCTTGTTATCATTGCAAAAATACCATGATTTACTCCTTCTAAAGGGATACTAATCAATAAAGCGGGTCTTAACTTTTGGTTTTTAATATCAGTGAAAGGAAAAGGTATTAAAACAATATCTAGCTTTTTATATTGATTCATACTTGTAAATGTTTAAAGTTTTCATTATCTTCTTCTGAGTTCCACTCTTCTAAAGAGCTTTCTAAAGATTTTAAATAATCAATATCAAAAGATTCTAATTTAAAAAGTTTAACTTCTTTTTTATCAACTCCGATTATCTCAAAGCCTATAGAATCACCTTTATTTAAACCTAAAATCTCTCTTATTTCTTTTGGAATACTAGTTTGATATTTTGATGTTAATTTTGCTTTATTCATACAAAGTAATAATGCCTTACGGTATTACTTTTATTTTACCCTTAATTTTAACAATTTCAATATTTCTAATTAATTCCTAAGCTATTCCTTTTTTGGACATTTTTTCTTGACATTTTCTATGTACTTTTAACTTGGTACATTCATTTTCTCTCAAATCTGTCTTTCTGTCATTATTCTGAGAATTTATCAGGTGCTATTTTGTCCCTTAAGTCAAAAATAACAAAAACTGTCTCTCAAGCCTTGAACTGTGATTAAACTGATTAATTGATGGACTATGATTATTTTGAGAGAGTATTTTATAAAGGGATAAAAATTTTCGGAATTGCTATATATCTCAAAAGAGTTGCTGGATCAGCACAAACTATTTTTCTTAGTTTTCCATCGTTTCAAACTATTTTGCTTGTTTTAACTTTCCAGTAACAGTATTCACCGAAGGAGCTTTATGATTAATTCCATCTAAAACGCTTTCAGCCAATTCAGCTGAAGTTTCTGCCGTATAAAATTTGCCATCAGTCGATTTAGCAATACATTCCAGTTGATTTTTAGCTTGAATATCATTATTAACATTAAAACCAACTACATTAAATTCAATATTAACGCCTCTTTTCTTCATGCTAGCTGCTAAAGCACAAGGATCATATGCACAAGTTTCCATTCCATCACTAATTAAAACAACCTTTTTTTCCTTAACATCAACATATTTTAAGTCTTCAACTGCTTCACGCAAAGCATAACTAATTGGTGTTGCACCGCTGGGCTTTAAACCACGCAATTTATTAATCATTTGCCCACGATTGCCTAAGCCAACTGGCACTAATAAAATACTATCTTGGCAAGCAATAACTGGGTCTGGGCTAGGTGTTGAGCTACCATAAACTCGCAAACCAACTGGAATATTATTATCAATTTTGGATAAAACTTGCTCTAAAACCTTTTTTGCCATTAACATTTTGCTAGCCGCACCTGGTGCTGGTTCACTCATACTACCCGAAGCATCCATAACAATAATAATAGCTTTTGAATTATCTTCATCAATTGAGCCGCTTAAAATGGTACTCTCGCCCTTAAGGAAAGGATTAGCACTATAAACTGCCGCAGATATAAAGCTCACACAGCCCAGAAGAATTAGAGATAAAGTCTTTCTTTTCATGAATTAATTATGCAAACTTAAGAACTAATAATTATTATGTCTCATTCAGCTTCCTAATGAAAGTAAAACTTATAAGTTTAATTAAAGACTAGAAGAAAGTTTAACTGCAAGTCTAATCAAAAGGATTATAGTCAAATATAGCTTTTAGAGTTAATTTTGATAGTTTTTTGCCAATTATCTAGTAAACCAAACCAGTCAGCAATACTAGTAGCTGTATCGGCAAAACTTGGACGAATACCAATATTTTTATTTGTTTTTTGTTCAAAAGCTTTATTATAAGCCAGAATTGGTATATATTCTCGAGTATGATCTGTACCAGCTACCGTTGGATCGCAACCATGATCGGCTGTCAAAATCATTAAATCATTTTCAGTCATTAATTCTAGACATTCGCCAATTGCCAAATCAATCTTTTCCAAAGCTAAGCCAAAACCTTTTGCGTCATTACGATGTCCAAAGTGCGAGTCTGTTTCAACTAAATTAGCAAAAATAAATTGTGGCTTAGTCTGATTTTTTTCTTTAAGCAAAGTAATAATATTTTCTAAGCAAGCTGAATTACTTTTACCTTCAGTAGACTGATCAATGCCAACTTCACAAAAAATATCTTGTATTTTCCCAACGGAAATAGTTTGACAATTATTTTTTTGTAAAAAGCTTAATACGGTCTCTCCTCGGGGTTTAATGGCATAGTCATGGCGGTTTTCGGAAAGGCGGAAAAAGTCTTTTGAGTTATTTCCATCAAATGGTCTGGCAATGACTCGACTAACTTCATGTCTTGTTCTACTGCATAATATCTGCCTGGCCTTTTCGCACCAAGTATACAAAGTTTCCAAGGGAATTTTACTGACATTTGTTGCTATTTGAAAAACACTATCAGCTGAAGTATAAATAATTGGCAAACCAGTTTCTAGGTGTTTTTCCCCAAGCTCAATTAAAATTTCGGTTCCCGAAGCTGGTTTATTTCCCAAAACTCCACCACAGCCAGTAATTTCAATAAATTCATTAATAATTTCGGCGGGAAAACCATTAGGGTAAACAGGAAAAGGATTATCCACTATTAAGCCAGCCATTTCCCAATGACCAGTAGTTGTATCTTTGCCAAAGGACTTTTCGGCCGCTTTCCCCCATATTGCCAAAGGATTTGTTTGAGCTTTCACTCCAGCCAATTCAACTATATTTCCTAAACCCAATTTTTCCAGATTAGGTAAATTTAAACCTCCGCAAGCTTTGGCAACATTGGCTAAAGTATTGGCATTTGCTGGATCATTAAATTCTGCCCAGTCTGGCATTGCTCCAACTCCACAAGCATCTAAAACGATTAAAAACGCTCTTTTCATAAAATTTATAAAATACTTTTTGTTTTGATTCTAATTTAAGTAATTCTATCAAGCCTTCAGAGATAATTTCTAAAATTTTGAGTTTCTTTATTTTTTAGACCTTTATAATTTCTCTAAACACAATAACTAAAGTTTTCACCACTTTGAGGCTGAGAAAGACGATTTAAACCATTCGCTAAATAATTTGATTGTGCTGGCATTCCATTCGGATTAGGACTTTGTTGATAAGCCATTTGCTGCTGTTGTCCTTGTCCTGGATTTGCGTCTAATCCACCAAAAATTGAATATAAAAATCCTGAAAAATAATTTAAAGCAAATTGAATAGCCAATTGAGCGGCTACACTGTTTACTGGTAATAAACCTACAATAAAACAAGTACTGTCTTTAATTAAATTAGCAAAAGCAGTTCCTTTTTGATCACTAGTAAAAATATTAAAAATATCAGCTAAAATTCCAAAAGTGTTTTGAGCAGTAATAGCTGTGGTCGCTAATTTATCTAAAGGTCTCCATTTTAAAGCACCTAGCGTTTCCTTGGCGGCTTTTTCAGTGTTTATTTTATTTTGTTTGTGCTGATCTTCAGTTAAATTTTCTCCAGCTTCAGCTACTGCCAAAGGATATTTTGCTGTATGTTCTGTATGTATTTTTTCTATTTCTGGGGAGGTCGGAAAGAAAATATTGGTAAATAACCCTTTAAACCAAGTTCCCTTACTAGGGCAATATTTGTCTACTTCCTGTTCTGCATGCTTTTTAATTTCTTCTAGCCTTTCTTCTGGCTTATGACTTTTAACATGTGTCTTTCGAGTCTGAACAGCCTTGCCAAGACCACCAAGACCCAAATTTAGTCTTTCTTTAAATGACATGATTTTATATTAATTATTATAAGGGAGTCGAATAGAGAGGCTTTATTAAAATTTATTATTATCTTATACTTCAATAATTCCACAATTTAGTATTACTTGTCAAATAATTTAAGTAATTTTAATAAAGATTTGCCAAGCTTAAAAACTTTTTGCTATTGTCTTCAATTATAGAGAGTATTTAAGGAAAATATGAAAAACCTAAAATTTATAAATTTGCTGATTATAGGCGGTCTTTTTTGTTTAAGTTTAGCAAATCCATCAAAAGCTTTAACTGAAATTGGTATTGTAGATGAAGAGCGAGTTTTAAGTGAATATAGTGCTTCTAAAGATGCTCAGGCTAAAATTGCTGATTTGAGAACTAAAATTCAAAACCTTTTAACTGATTTAAACTCTGAGCTGGAAAAAGCTAATAGTAATAAAGCATTAACCGAAGCTCAGAAAGCTCAAAAGCAAAAAGACGCCGAAAAAAAATTAATTGAAGAAAAAGAAAAAGCTGAAGAAATTGCTGGAACACTAAGAGAACAAGTTGAAGGTTCTGTTCAAAAAGCCATTAATGATGAATCTCGTTCTCAAGGATTGACAGCTGTTTTTACCAAAGAAGTAACTTTGTATGGCGGAAAAGACATTACTGATGCCGTTTTAAAAAGATTAGCTAAATAAAAACCGAAAGAAAATTTGACCATGAAAGGATTAACAATTCCACTTTTAATTGCTTGTATTTTAGGCTTAAGTGCTTATTGGTTTTGGGCTGGTGATGAGAGCTTTGATTTTAAAAAAAATAATTTAAAATTAGGGCTTGATTTAATCGGCGGAGCACAATTGGAATTTGAAGCCCAGCCGACTGAAACTGTTACACAAATAAAACAAGAAGTAATGGACGGATTGCTAAAAGTTATTGAAACTCGCATTAATTCTTCTGGAACTTCGGAGGCTAATGTTCAGCAAGTTGGCTCAAAAAGGATTTTAGTTGAAATACCGGGAGTAGACCCAGAATTAGTAAAAAGAAGACTTTTGAAAACTGCTAAGCTTGAATTCAAAGAATTAGACTTGAAAAATAAAACTAAGGATAAAGAACAGGTTTGGATTTCAACTGGTGTAACTGGAGCGGATTTACAAAGAGCGAGTGCTACTCCCGATCAAGGTGGTGGAACTAATTGGACAATTTTATTTGAATTAAAAGAAAAAGGAGCTGAAAAGTTTGGAGTTTTAACCGAAAGATTAGCCAAAAATCAATTACCTTTAGGAATTTTCCTTGATGACAAATTAATTTCCGCTCCACGAGTGCAATCTCAAATTAAAGCAAATGGACAAATAACTGGTGATTTCAGCCTAGAAACTGCAAAAGACTTAGCGGTACAATTAAATGCAGGAGCTTTACCAGTACCAATTAATTTGATTTCTGAAAGGACTGTTGGTGCTACTTTAGGACAAGATTCAATTTATAAAAGCTTAAAAGCGGCAATTATTGGTTTTATTATTGTGGCAATATTTATGATTAGCATTTATAGATTACCCGGTTTTTTAGCGACTTTGGCTTTGCTGGCTTATACTTTAATTTCATTAGGTTTATTTACACGGGGCATAACGCTTACTCTGGCTGGAATTGCTGGTTTTATTTTGTCAATTGGTATGGCAGTCGATGCAAATGTTTTAATTTTTGAAAGAATAAAAGAAGAATTAAAACAAGGCAAAAGTGTTTTTTCGTCGGTGGAAGAAGGATTTAAAAAAGCTTTTCCTAGTATTTTTGATAGTAATTTAAATACTTTAATTGTTTGCGTGATTTTAGGCTTTTTGGGTACTGGCTTGGTTAAAGGCTTTGCAATTACTTTGGCAATTGGTGTAATTATTAGTTTTTTCTCGGCTATTGTTATTACTCATGAATTGATGAAAGTCTTTTTGTTAATGCCAATTTTCCGCAAAGCTTTTTGGTATGGTGTTAAAGAGGAAAATTTAAATGTCATTAAAAAAAGTAATTGAATTTTTAGGCTTTAATTTAAAAGAAAATAAGTCTGGAATTTATCAGAAAAAGTATGTAAATGAAAATTATATTATTGAAATAGACCTTGATAAAGAAAAAATAAATTATGGCAACTTGATCAAAATTGAAAGTAAAACTACACGAAAAGAAATAAAATAAATATTATGAGCGAAGAATTATTACAAAGAGACTTAATTAAAAACCCAGAGAAAATTGGCAAATGGGATTTTTACAATGTTGGAGCTACCTCAATTAAACAATTTAAAGAAGCTGGGAAAATAATTAGCATTGATTATGGAGCAGAGGAAAGAAAAAAAGTTGATGCTCTTTTAGTTCATAGAAAGAATGTTATTGCTGTTATTGAACACAAACAACCTTCGGAATTTAATACTAAACAAAAACAAGATAAAGCTATTAAGCAAGAATTAGAAGTTGCTAGAAAATTAAAAGCTCATATAATTATTGCGACAGATACAAAAGAAACAGTTTGGGTAAATGTTTTAACTGGTAATCGAATTCAAGATGAAAATGGCAAAGAACTAAAAATAAATTTTGATTCAAAAGATGAGAAATTACCTGAATTAATCGAGAAAATCATAATTTCTATTAATGAAAAAAACGATCAAATAAAGCCAAAAGAATTAGTAAACCCTACTGATTTAGCGAAACAAATTTGGCAAGATATTTGGTCTGTCAGTGGAGCTACTCCCGAAAATTGCTTATATACTTTCGTGGAATTGTTTATTTTCAAGTATTTAAGTGATTTAAGTGTTTTAGGTGAAGGTATTAACTTTGATCATTTGATGACTAGATATTCTTATAAATTAGAGAATCCAGAAGAAAAGGCTTTAGAGTACTATGCAAATACTATTAGACCAGAAATCAAAAAATTATTCCCAGAAGGCAAGGATAAAACTACTATTATTAATGGAACGATTTTTGTAAGTAAAGATCAAAAAGCAGTAAAAGGTTATAGTACAGTATTTAAAAAAGTATTAGACAGATTTCAAAATTATAATAATGGAAAAACTCTTGAGCATATACACTATGACTTTAAAAGCCAATTATTTGAAAGTTTTTTAAAAGAAAGTATTAGTAAGAAAAATTGGGGACAATTCTTTACACCTTTAAAAGTAGTCAAAGCTATTGTTGAAATGGCAAAAGATGAAATAAAGGAAGGTAGTAAAATATGCGATCCAGCCTGTGGAGTTGGTAAATTTTTATTAGAACCAGTAAAAACTAAACTCGATCAGTTTTATGAAATTAAAAAAGGAAAATTAATCCCTAAAATTACTATCCATGGATTTGATAAAGGATTTGATAAGGACGAGCAAAAGACTATTATTTTAGCAAAAGCAAATATGCTAATTTACTTTTCTGATTTAATTAAAGATAATCCCACTATTACAGAAGACTTTTCTGATTTATTTAATGACAGCTTCCATTTAAAGACCAATTCAATTTTAGGTACTCTCTCAGACGCAACTGAAAATTATTATGATTTAATACTTACTAATCCTCCATATGTAACAAGTGGTAGTAGCAATTTAAAAGAAGAAATTAACAAAGATACCGAATTAAAAAACTATTATAAAATCAATGCAATGGGTGTTGAAGGTTTATTCATGGAATGGATTGTGAGAGCCTTAAAACCAAATGGTAAAGCTTTTGTAGTTGTTCCAGATGGTATTTTTAATAGACAAAATGATAAAAACCTTCGTAAGTTCATTCTTGATGAATGTATTCTTGATGGGATTATTTCTTTACCTTTAAAAACATTTTTTACTACTCCTAAAAAAACTTATATTTTGTGTTTGACTAAAAAAGCCAATAAAAAAGATATTCAAACAGAGCCAGTTTTTACTTATTTGGTTAGCGAAATTGGTGAGAGTCGAGATATTTATAGATTTAATATTGAACAAAATGATTTAAAAGAAGCCGTTAATTTGTATTCTTTCTTTAAGGGTAATAAAACAAATTTTGAGAAAATCAATAAAGATACAAGATGTAAAATTCAGCCCATAGAAAAGTTTAATCCAGAAATTCATTGGAGCATTGATCGCTGGTGGACAAAAGAAGAGAAAATTTCACTCGGTATTGAGGAAGAAGATAAAAGTATCAATGTTGCCCAGTTTGGTGAATTAGTAGATGAAATAGCTGATACTTTAAAAGAATATTCAACTTTACTCAAAGAAGTATCTGAAAAAAAAAAGATAATAAGTAGTTTTCAAAAAATATCTTTAGTAAATAAAAACTATTTTGATTTATTTATTGGTAAAAGATTGGTCAAGAGAGATTTAATTAATATAACTGGTAATATTCCGATTTATAGTGCAAATGTAAAAGTTCCTATATCGTTTCATAATAAAAGTAATATATCTGATTTCTCTAATAATTTTGTAATTTGGGGAATTGATGGTGATTTTGAATATAATTTCATTCCTAAAAATACAACTTTTGTTACAACTGATCATTGCGGAACAATTAGAATTTTAGTAGATGAAATGTTACCAGAATACTTAATGATTCAGTTAGAAAAAGCTAAACATAAATATGGATTTGATCGTGGCTTAAGGTCTTCTCTTTCCAATATGCAAACTGTTTTTGTTGAAATCCCTTTTGATGAGAATGGAAATATTGATACAGAAAAACAACAGGAAATTATTGAAAAATATCAATGCGTAAAAGAATTAAAATCAAAAATTGAAAATTATAAAAAACAAATTCAAGAGTTAAATGTTGAATTAGAGAATGATTTGAGTAATGTAACTAATAAAAAAGTTAGTGAATTGTTTAATATTGAAAAAGGAAAAGCTATTTATACAAACAAGTTTATTTTAGATAATAAAGGTATTTTTCCCCTGTATTCTTCTCAAACAATTAATGATGGGATTATTGGTAAAATAAATAAATTTGATTATGATGATCAAGCAATAACATGGACAACAGATGGTATTCATGCTGGAACAGTATTTCTTCGTAATAATAAGTTTAGTATGACAACGCACTGTGGAGCATTATTTTTAAAAGAAGAATCCAAAAATATTCATTTAGACTATATTTATTCTTATCTAAAATCTTGTTTGAAAAACGATGCAATTGGCGAGCAAAATAAGCGGGTAACAAAAGAGATAATACAAAACATACAAATCCCACTTCCAATTAAACCAAACGGTGAATTTGATTTAGAAGCTCAAAAAGCAATAGCTAAAAAATACAAGAAAATTGAGCAAGTAAAAGAAAGCCTTTCTGAAGAATTAGATAAAATGTTAAAGATGGAGGTTGATTATGAGTAAAGTAGATTTAGAAACAAAAATAAAAAGAGCTATTGAAAATAACAAGTTAAGCCTTAAAAAGCTTGGTGAAAGAAATTGGTATAAATATTTCATTCGGATTACTGAATTAGTTTGGGCTAGAAATTTTCATGATGGTTATCAAATTGAAGTCTATACTGAAAAATACGGTGAACATCTAGGAACTATAGAAATATGAAAATCAAAGAAATCAGTTTAATCCCCTCTCGGAAAGAGGAAGTTCTGAGAAAGTATTTGTGAAAATTGACAGAGAGTATTTTTTGTGGGAATATTACAAATGACACACTGTAGTACCTTAATGGTTTTAAACTACAGCCTGCTCGGGTAGAAATACTCGGGCGTTTTTTATGTAAAGCTATGAAAAAAGTAAATTTTTATATTGATGGCTTCAACTTTTATCATCCGTTAGATGAATATCAAAAAAGAAAGAATTTATGTTTAAAGTGGTTAGATTATAAAAGTCTTTGTTCCTCTTTTATCTTAGAAAATGAACAAATAGGCAATATTTATTTTTTTACGGCAATTAGAAAAGATTACAAACAAAACAATCCTTCAAAATATGAACGACACAAAATTTATATAAAAGCATTACAAGCACAAGGCATAATCGTTATTGAAGGACGCTTTCTTAAGAAACATAGAAAGATTCAATGCCAAGTTTCTAATTGTTTAAATAAAGAGAATACAAAATTTGACAGAACTTTTGATATAACAATTCGAGAAGAAAAAAGAACCGATGTAAGTATTGCTTGTTATTTGATTAAAGATGCTTTTTTAAATCAATTTGATAAAGCCTTTATTTTTTCAGCAGATACAGATTTAATTCCAGCAATTCAAATAGTAAGAGAATATTTTGACAATAAAAAAACAATTGTTGGGAGCTTGCAAACATGGAATTGGGAAAATAATGAATTTATATTTCCTAAAATTGAAGATTTACGCAAGGCTTCCAACTCAGAATTGTTGAGAATACATTTTTCCAAGCTAAAAAAGCATTTACTGCCCGAATCAATAATTGGACTAGATGGGAAATTAATAAAAATACCAAAAGGTTATCTTTCAAAAGAAAAGATTAATCAATTAGAAAAAGAAATAAGTTTAATTCCCGCTCAGAAAGAGCAAGTTTTGAGAAAGTATTTATGAATAAAGAATTAACAAATTCACAAGTTGATAGACAAAATATATTAAATAACTCTGTCGCGATGAATGCAATTAGAGAATATATTGGTTTGTCTGGAATGCTATTTGAAGGTGAATATAAATTTACCAAAGCAATGCTTTCAGAATTTTATGAGATTGATTTTTCTACAATTGAAAGATATTTAAATACTCATGCTTATGAACTTCAATGCAATGGATATGAAGTATTAAAAGGCAAAAAATTAAAAGAATTTAAGGAACAATTTGCTCCCCTTATAAATGAAGGTAGCAAAATCACTCAGCTAGGTGTATTCAGCTTTAGAGCCTTCTTAAACTTAGGAATGTTGCTTTCAGAGAGCGAAAAAGCTAAAGATTTAAGAAGTAAAATCCTTGATATTGTCTTGGACAGCATTTATCAAACGGCTGGTGGCTCAA
>CANLFK010000055.1 GCA_947489925.1 Candidatus Caenarcanales bacterium | reverse complement strand
AATTACAACTTATAATTTTTATTTAAATCTATAAATTATTTTATTTATTTTTTGTAATAAAACAGTTGTATGAAGTTTTTCCGAATTTGAAATAAACTATCAAAATAAAAGCATTAGTCATTTTTAATTTATGAAATTCACTTCTTTTTTGCCAGAATTACATGATTCACAGTTATTAGCATTTGCTTTAGCTTTAATTTCATCTTTGTTTTTAACGCCTTTAATCTGTGAAAGAGCAGTTAAATTGAATTTATTAGACAAACCTGGCGGTAGACATATACATAAAGATCCAGTTCCAAGGCTGGGCGGTATTGCTATTTATATTAGTCTTTTAATTACATCATTATTTTTTATTATTTTATATGGCAGATATACTCCTAGTGGCTTTGCTCGGTTTGAGCTATTAGGTATTTTGGCTGGCGGTACTTTAATTTTCTTTGTTGGTTTATTAGATGATATTTCTCCTTTGCCTGCTACTGTCAAGTTAATAGCTCAAATTTTTTCGGCAATTGTGGCTTGGCTATGTAAAGTGCAGGTTAAGTTTTTGGTTAATCCATTATTTTTCCTTCACCTTTCTGATTCACGAGTTTTTGAGCTTGATCCAATTTTAAGCTTTATTATTACAGTCGGTTGGTTGGTTTTAATTACTAATGCTTTAAATTTAATTGATGGGCTAGATGGTGTTGCTGGCGGAGTAGCTTTAATTGCCGCTTTGTCTTTATGGGCAATTTTATTAGATAGTAAAATTCTGCAACCAGCTGGTGCTTTACTGTCAGCAACTTTAGCGGGTGCAACAATGGGCTTTTTGCGTTCTAATCATAATCCAGCTCGTATATTTTTGGGTGATGCAGGGGCTTATTTTTTGGGCTTTACTTTAGGGGCAGTTGCGGTGGCTGGGCTTTCGGGGAATGCAAATACAGCAACAGTGGGTTCAGTAGTAGTTATTGCTTTTAGTTTTCCACTTTTTGAAACTTTATTTACAATTGTCCGACGATTTATTAATAAAAAACCAGTTATGCAGCCAGACTCTGACCATATTCATCATAGGATTTTGAAGGCTGGTTTATCGGTGAAAACAACAATGTTAATAATATATATTAGCTGCTTTTTGCTTGGTTTAATTGCCTCTACCTTGGGTGGCTCAGTGCGGAGATATTCATTTTTAATTGTTTTAACTTTGGGCTTGGGCTTATTAAGTGGCTTATGGCGAAGAGGAAAAGTGAAAACAAATGTAATTACCGAAGAGAAAAAAAACTAAAAACCTCTTTCACTAATTTAGTTTTTGCCATATGCTGAAATTGTATTTAAAGATTTTATACTTTCATCAAAACCAACTGGTGAATGAGTAGCTTGTTTTAAAAAATCATTAATTGGATCTTGCAAATCAATTGCTCTGTCTAATCTGGCATCAGTTCCCTTTGTATAAGCACCAATTGTAATTAAATCTTCTGACTTTTGATAAGTAGCCATTAAGTTCCGAAAGTCTCCAGCTGAAGCTTTATGTTCTTTTTCAGCTAATTCATTAAATAATCGACTGACCGAGCCTAAAATATTAATGGCTGGAAAATGGTTTTTAGCGGCAATATCTCTTGATAATAAAATATGTCCGTCTAAAATTCCTCGCACTGTATCAGCAATCGGCTCATTAAAATCATCTCCATCTACCAAAGTGCTATAAACCGCTGTAATTGAACCTAATTTGGAACGACCAGCCCTTTCAAGTATTCTTGGCAGCATTGCAAAAACCGAAGGTGTATAACCTTTCATGGTTGGTGGTTCTCCAATTGATAAACCAACTTCTCTGCCAGCCATGGCTGTTCTGGTAACCGAATCAACCATCAAAAGAACTTTATTACCTTGATCTCGAAAATACTCTGCAATAGTGGTGGCTGTATACAAACATTTTAGACGAAACATAGCTGGTTGATCTGATGTAGCAATGACAGCCACCGATTTTTTCAGACCTTCTTCACCTAAGCTTTCTTCAATAAAATCTTGTACTTCCCTCCCCCGCTCACCGACCAGAGCAATTACATTAACTTGGGCATCACTATATCTGGCAATCATGCCCATCAAAGTAGATTTACCGACTCCTGAACCAGCAAATAAACCTACTCTCTGACCAACTCCTAAAGTTAAAAGCCCATCTATAGCTCTGACACCAGTTGAAAATACTTCATCAATTCTTGGTCTACCATATGCTTCAGGCGGATCAGCATCAATTCCACGCCATTCTTTAATTTTTTCAATTGGTTTATTATCAAGAGGACGCCCAAGAGAGTCAATAATTCGTCCTAAAAGCCCTTCTCCGACTGGAACTTGCAGAGTTTTACCCATTGGATATACTTTACTACCCTGATGAAGTCCGCCACCAGCACCAAGCAAAAGCAAAATACTAATTTCACCTTTAAAGCCAACCACTTCAGCTAATCGTCTTTCACCAGTATCAGTTACAATTTCACATAATTCTCCGATGGTAGCACCTGGTATGCGGCTTTCAATCATTAAGCCCACAATTTTACTAACAGAACCAACCCAACGACTAAGCTTTTCATGGCTGAGTATATTAGCTGATTGATTTTCGAGTAATTTTAAAATTTGTTGTAAATAATCCATAATTTAAAGTTTAATATTTTTATACTTATTAGTGGCTAATGTATTGTGTATTCCATATTTAAACTTGACTGTATGAATTAACTTCAATACAATAATTATAAATTAAATCTTAATTATTCCATCTAAAATGAAAGTTACCAATCCTGTTAAGTAAGAAGACATTAAAAGTGTGGTAAAAAAAGAGAATGAGACAAGCACTCACTCAATGAAATATTAAATTCCATCGGCATAAAATACCATATTTCTTTTGTTTAGGTACTTATTCCTCCTTTTAAAACTTCTCCTAAGAGTAATGCAAGTACCCCAACTCCTGAAAAAACTGACTGTTGTAATTTTCTAGATCAAATGACCAAGAGAGTACAAGCACTTACTTTTAAGCTTTCCCCAGATTCACTGCCACCACAAGTAGAATTAGAAAAAAATAATCATCAGAGTTAGAAAATATGCTTTTGGCTTTGAGAGAGCTTTATTTTGGTTGAAGAAACTATGAATAAAATATCTGTGAAATCCGTGTTATCTGTGCCAATCTGCGATTCAGACCTAAATTCAAACATTGTTTCTTAAGAAAACTGTACCGAAAGCTGGAATATTAAGTGCTTTGTTCTTTTTTTCTGAATCACGGATGGACGCAGATTAAAAGATGACACAGATACTTTAGGCTTTGTCTTTTGGCTTTGAGAGAGCTTTATTCAAAAAATTTGTTCTCTGTGAAGCAAAAGCCAAAAAATGATAAAAGTTAATAAAGCTAAAAACGGAGAAGGAGGGATTTGAACCCCCGTGGCTCTTGCGAACCCATTCGCTTTCGAGGCGACGCCATTCAGCCACTCTGGCACTTCTCCAAATTATTTATTAATTTAATAAAACATTGTAAATTTTAACTAAGAAGTTTTAATTACACTAATTTTATTTACAAATCCAGAAACTTGGAACAAATTATAATTTAGACTAAAGATTCTGCTCCAGCTACAATTTCTGAAATTTCTTGTGTGATGGAAGCTTGACGAGCTTTATTATAGGTAAGTGTTAATTGAGAGATTAGGGTATTTGCATTATCAGTAGCGGCTGTCATTGCATTTACACGATTAGCTAATTCTCCAGCACGACTAGCAATTAAAGCTTGATAAATAGTATTTTCAATATATAAAGGTAAAAGAATTTCTAGTGTTTTGGCTAAATGTGGCTCAAATTTTATATCTGATTCTGTTTCTGAATAGTTTGTGGAGACAGGGTTAATTTGTTTTTTATTAATACTTTGAAATTCATCAATTATTTGGTTGAAAGGTAATAGAAAATGGTCTTGAATTTCTGATTTCACCATTGAGACAAAGCTATTAAAATAAATTTGAGCCGAAATAATTTTTCCGTTTAAAAATTCAGTTTTTATAAATTCGGTAATTTCGCTTACTAATTGTTTATCTGGCACTAATGACAAATTGCCATATTTTTTAGTAATACTATTTTCCCCATATGTTTTTTGAATAAAATTAATAGCTTTATTGCCCAAAACTATAAACTTGACTTTCGGGCTATTGGCTGGAATATCATGTAATAATGATTTGAATAAATGAGAGTTAAAAGGCCCACATAAGCCACGATCCGAAGAAACTATAATAAAAAGTTTATAGGCTTTTTCAGGTTTAATATTATTTTTAATCAAATTTGTCAATTGACTTTGGTCTAAAGAGTCTTTTTGAATTTGTTTAAATGATTTTTGAATTAAATTTGCAACTTGCTTTGTGTATTCTTTTGATAGATTCAATAAATTTTGTAATTGCTTTAATTTAATAATGGCAATTAATTTCATCGACTTAGTAACTTTTTGTGTATTCTGAACCGTTTTTATGCGACTTTTAATATCTTTGCGATTTGAGGACATAACTTTAATTTAAATGATTATAAAATTTTTTCATTAATGATTTTAAATTATCAATCTTGTAAATGGCTAAGATTTTTAATTTAATTTTATTTATTAATTAATAAGCTTTTGGGAGAATCCTGTTTTTTTAGCTGAAAATGATGACTGTGGCAAGAGAAATAAATAAATTCCTTTCACTAGTATTATGAAAAAATATTAGAACAAAATAGTAATATAAAACCATGAAATTACCAGATGCAATAAAAAATCAAATTATTGAAGCTTTAAAACCGCTTGATCCAGAAAAGATAATTTTGTTTGGTAGTTATGCTTACGGAAATCCTCATAAAGACAGCGATATAGATTTATATATTATTACCAAAGATAATTTTATTCCAGAGAATTATGCTGACTTTTGTCGAGTTCGCTCCGCATTTTCTGAAATATTAATTCCCTTAAGAAAAAACTTAGACATAGATATTATTGTTCATACTAAAGAATTTAATAAGCAATTTTTTAGGTTTGACAATCAGCTTGCTAAACAAATAAAGAATGGAGTATCACTTTATGACAGATAAATTTACCCAAGATTGGTTAAAGGCAGCTTGGATTGATTTGGATTCTGTAGATAAATTACTTCCTTTTCAACACTTGACTTCTGTTGCATCTTTCCTCTGTCAGCAAAGTATTGAAAAGTCATTTAAGGCGGTTTTTGAATATTTCAAACTAGATATTATTAAAACTCATAATTTGTTGAGACTATATAGTATTGTTTCTTCAAAGATTACATTAAGTAATATTAATGAAAAGCAATTAAATAAAATTAATGACTTATATACTGACTCTCGTTATCCTTCGGAATTTGGTTTATTGCCGGATGGTAAACCTTCGGTAGAAGAAGCTAAAGAATTTTATAATTTTGCTTTAAGTATTTACGAGCAAGTGAAAAAAATATTAGAACAAAATAGTAATATAAAACCATGAAATTACCAGATGAAATAAAAAATCAAATTATTGAAGCTTTAAAACCGCTTGATCCAGAAAAGATAATTTTGTTTGGTAGTTATGCTTACGGAAATCCTCGTAAAGACAGCGATATAGATTTATATATTATTACCAAAGATAATTTTATTCCGCAAAGCTTTAAAGAAAAAAGTGAAATTTATTTAAAATATGCCAGAAAATTATACGAACTAGAAAAAGTGTTTCCAATTGATTTAATTGTTCATACAAAACAAATGAACTCTAAATTTATTGAACTCAACAGTGTTTTTACGAAAGAGTTTGTTGAAAAAGGGATTATTCTTTTATGAATGAAATGACAAAGCAATGGCTTGTATATATAAACGATGACTTAATAACTGCAAAAGAGCTTTTGGGCAATGATTTACTTACAGGAATTGTTTCATTTCATTGTCAGCAAGCAATTGAAAAGTTATTTAAGGTGAGTTTTACAAGAACAAAAACAAGATATTCCAAGAATTCATAGTTTAATTAAGTTGTACAGTTTAGTTAAACAGTTTATTCAAATAGATATAAGCTTGGATATATTAAAATTATTAGATTCTTTGTATATTACTTCTCGTTATCCCGTAGAATTTGGTTTATTGCCAGATGGTAAACCTTCGGTAGAAGAAGCTAAAGAATTTTATAATTTTGCTTTAAGTATTTACGAACAAGTGGAAAAAATATTAGAACAAAATAGTAATATAAAACCCTGAAATTACCAGATGAAATAAAAAATCAAATTATCGAAGCTTTAAAAGAAGCTGTTATTTTTTACTTATAAGACAATTCAGAATCTTCATATTGATCGTTCGTGGCATTGGCAGTAGCATAGTCAAATCCCTCATTTTCAAATGAATATTCTGTGTCATCTTCCACTATCGAATAAGAATCTTGATCTATAGAATTATTGAAATCTTCATAATACAAGTCATTCTCATATGCAAAATAAGCTTCTTCTTCAATATAAGTATTTATTATTTTTTTATCTAATTTCTCTTTTAGATTTTTACCAGTACTTGTCTTATTATTGTTGGCAATAACTTTTGGGCTTGCTTTTTTATTATTAGTTGCGGAAGCTTCTTGTTTGTAAGGATTTATTGATTGTCCTAAGTCTTTTCCAGTTGAAACCCCTGTCAAAAGTGATGAAATTAAAGGAATTCTTTTTACTCCAACCAAGCGGGACATCCAATATTTATCACCATTTAATTTATGAAACTCAACTCCTTTCGATGAGCTTGAATGATACATTATATGATTTCCATTTTTGTCCTTGCCCCAATACATAGCAACATGACTAACTCCACTACCAGTATTAAAAAAAACTAAATCACCAGTTTTAGCTTCATTCAGACTTATGCTTTGTTTTAGGGAATTGTACATATCTTGACTGCGACGGGGCAAAGATATATTTCCTAATAATTTATTAAAGGTTTTCAACATTAATCCAGAACAATCAAATCCACCATTAGAACCAGCACTACCATATGAATAACGAGAACCAACAAAGCTTTTAGCTGTTTTATCCAGCAAGGTAAGGCATTCAGTAGCATTATGACATTTAACTGTCGTTTCAGCAGAAACTTTGGGTGAATATTGAATGGAAAAACTCAGAATTAAATAAGCCGTTATTATTATTTTCCAATTCATATAATGTATACTCACTTTGAAAGTATAAACACTTTAGTCGATAAAGTTTAATATCAGTTTATATAGAATACCCAAGAGTTTTAGGTTATTAACTATTTATTATGAAATTTTCTATAAAACAAAATATTAGTTGGATATAAGTTTACTTTTTCTTAAGTTTTTAAGCAAGTATTTTTGTTCAAACTGCATCGTTTCGAACATTATTACTCTGTTCAGAACTATCTTTATCTTTTTTTTTCTTCTTAACCTCTTCGCTTGTTCTTATATCTCCATCAGTCGAATTTCCAGTACCAGTATTTGTTCCACCAGTTGAATCAGGTCGATTCTCATCGGAATTATCAGAAGAATTATTGTTGCTGTAAACTGCCATACTTGAAGAAGTTGAATAATTTGGTGCTTGTCCTTTCGGAGGAATTGGTAAAACACTTAAAGGTGCTGAGAGAGCTGTTTTTGTATTATTGTTTGTACTTCTAAAACTCCGTAATACTGGTGGTACTGATGATATGAACATGATAAAAATAAAAAATTAAGTAAAAGGAAAGCAAAAATTAAAAAAAAGAATTAAAATAGATAGTTTTGTAAATTTTTCTCATAATATAATTCTAATCTTAAATCTTAAAAATGATTAAGTCAATATGTCCAAAGCCTTTAAAAACAAGAAAAATGAGAAAAATTTAATTTCAGATAATCCGCAATTTTCCTTTTGTTAAAAAATAAATATTATTAGAAGAAAGAAATTGACTTAAAGCAATAAAGTTTACCCTGAATTAAAGCCCATTAACAGACAAATTGGGAAGTATAGACTAAATACTCTAAAAACTAAGGGATAACTAAATTGTTTATTACAGCCATTAATAAAAACAATAGCACTTTAGCTTTACTGGTTAAAAGTTTAATTGAACAAAATAAAAAGAAAGAAACTATTCCACCAACAACTAATACAACTTCTAATATTGATAAAACATCGATTTTTGCAAAATTAAATGAACTTTATCAGAAAGCTCCAGTAAAACCAAGTCAGCCACCAACACCGCCAAAACCACAAACAAAACCAGCAACACCGCCAACAACATCAACAATACCGCCTGCACCGCCAGTCAAACCGACCTATAATTTTTCTTATTTGCCTTTTGATCCGACTCAAATATCGGTTGGAGATGCTTATGCCAAAATTGCAAGACTTGATAATAATGAAAATTTAATTACTTTGCGTGAACAGTCAGCCGCTACTGAATTATTGAATTCGGGATTTTACAAAGAGACAAAGTTAAATACTGCTCCAAATATAGAATTTTTACGAAATATTAATCAGCCATCAAGCAATGAAGATAATGCTTATCAGGAATTAAATGATATGTCTAAAATGCCAATGTTTGCTGATTTATTTAAAGAATTAGAGGCTTCTGGCGAGAAAATTAAAATTATGGTCTCTAATTATGGAGTTAATTTTGCCGCTAGTAATATAAGTCTGACTGATAAAACTGGTCAAAAAGTTAATGTTATTACCATTGATCCAAACTATGTAGACTACGATCACAATAATCCAAATAAAAGAAATATTTTGTCAGCTTTGTCTAATGAATTGCAAGAAATAGCCGCCCGCATTAAGGAAAATAAACAGAATACCTCTTATGTAGCAACCAAGCCTTTTCAGGAAGCAACTTTGTCTGTTGATCAATTAATGGAAGATTTTTTATATGATTTTTCGGCTCAAAATAAAATTGATTTTAATAAACTTTCACCAGAGCAAAAAAGTAATAGTTTAAGGTTAATTACTAATTCCCCCCCCCAGACAATTATGGAAAACTTGAATAAAAATTTAAGCTGGATTAAATCAAATAATGGCTACGGAAATTTACCCGAAATGAATAATTCTAATACTTCTCTTTTGGCTTTAGCCGAGTTAAACAAAAAATTGGATTATTTGCTTGGCACTAATAGACAAATTACTTTTGCAGCCCAAAAAGATATATCTGGTAATTTTTATTTTAAAGCTATTCAAATTTAATTTTATTTCAGTTATTGTCTATTATTTTAAAAGTTTCTGGGAATATTTCTTTAGCTATTTCTTTCATGGCTTTGGCATATTGCTGAATTTCCCATTGAGCGTTTGCATGGTCTCTAAGCTTAATAAAATGTAATAAACTTCTTAAATTGCAAGTCCAGTAATACTCGCTATAAGTACAATGTGGCAATAAGCCTCTAGCTTGTTCTCTGGCAACTCCTAAGCTTAATAATTCTTGATATTTTGAATAAGCTACTTTTAAACTTTCGGTATAAATCAAATTAGCTTTTTCATTCTCTAAATCATTGCCTTCAATACTTGCCTGTCTATTATTTGTACTTTGTTTTCTAAAGTTTTGCGGTATATAAAATTCTTCTTTTATTTCTACATATCTGGCTGATATTTGATTGAATGAGCTTATTCTATGCCTTAAATGCTGTTGTACTACAAATAAAGGAGCTTTAATTAAAAACGATAAACTATTATGCTCAAAAGGAGTACCGTGTTCATGCTCTAAAAGGTATTTAATTAATTTTTTGTCTTTGTCTTCAATACTATCTATTCTTTTGCCAAAGCTCACACGGGCACTATTTACAATACCAGTATCATCTCCAACTGATTGAATTAGCTGGACAGAACCAGTATTGTCATTTAATGGGTAATATATTTTATTTGTCATTTTTTAATACTAATAATTCAAATATTTTATAATTTTTAAGGACAAATAGCCACTGATAAAAATCCATTAGGTAAAGCTAGGCTTGCAAATTTAAATTGATGAATTCCTTTTTTTGCCAGACCTAAATCAAAGTTTGTAATTTCATATTCAGACAAAAAAGTATTTTGATTTTCAGGATTAGCTTTATAACAAGCTTCTTTAATTGTCCAGAAAAGGCAGCGGTTTTTTGCTGGGTCTTTTTTAGGTAAATTATTTAATATTTCTTTTTCGGAAGGCTTAACAAAAAACTTTTCAGAGCCAGCTTTAGGAAATTTGTTTAATTGTAAGTCTAGTCCTAATCCTTTAAGTTTAATTGTTTGGGGCAAAGCTATTGCAATAGCTAAATTAGCTGAATGAGAAAGCGAAAGCCAATTACAAGGAAATTTTATTTGGGCTGTATCAAAGCTTAAACTTGAATTATCAAAATCATTAGATATATTTTTTACTACTTGTTTAATTGCTTCCCGCCCTAAAAGCCAACTTTGTTTTCTTGTTTGTGAATTAAAATTAGCCAAAATTTCCTTTTCATTTTCACTTAATAAACTTTCAAGGCATAAAGTATCTGTAAAATACACTTCAAAAGGTAAATTTAGTCTTTCCCGAAAATAATCTCTCAATTTAATATGGACTTGAAAATAATCTTTTCCAACGAGATCTTTGAGGAGGTGCTTCTGGATTTTGTCCATTTGTTTCTGCATTTTGATTATTTTGCTCTTCTCTTTGTCGTCTAAATAATCTCCTTCGGGGCTCTGGGGAATTATTGTTTTCGCTATTATCCGCTGGTGCAGCATTATTATTGGGTAATTGATTTTCAGTTTGTGGAGACGGCGGAATGACTGCTTGATTTTCTTCTCGATTTATAATTGGATTTTGCCTAATTGGCGGCGGAGGCAAATTATCTGGATTATTATTAATTTCTTTAGGTTGCGGGAAAGATGAATTAGAATTATTAGTTAATTGCTCTTCAATCATATCTTCAGGATTTTCTAAGTCCTCTTCGCCTGAGTCTTCTTCAAGGTTTCTTCTTTGTTCTTCTTGTTCATTTGTGAAATTTTCAATTTGTTCCATGGTTGGTGGAGGAGCATATCTTTTTGGTTCTGTACCCGGCACAAATTCACGATATTCTGGCTTAAAACTATCGGCAGTAGCCAATAAACCAGTAATTGGGTCAATCAATAATCTTATACGCCTGCTGGGCTTAGGAAAATAAGAAACCGTCATCGGATTAATAATATAATAAGCTTTCATAAATTCTCGCCAAATAGCCGCCATAACCCCTCCACCTGTCGCAGATGAAGATGATTTGCGGTTCTTGTCATTACCACCCCATAAGACAGTTACCGTGTCTGGCGTAAAACCAATAAACCAAACATCTCTTGATCCATCAGTTGTACCAGTTTTTCCTGCGACTTGTATTCCAGGTATTTTGGCTTGGGTGGCTGTTCCATGATCAACTACATCTACTAAAATATCAATTAATTCATGAATAGGTCCAGCTTGCAAAACTCTCTCGGGGTTAGGATTATTTTGCTCAATATTTTTACCACTACGATCAACAATTCTGCGAATAATGATTGGTTCCATATATAAGCCGCCACGAGCCAAAACCGCATAGGCATTTGCCGCTTTTAAGGGTGATATAGCCGAACTTCCTAAAGCTGAAGACAAATAGGGTTCTACCCCTTTTATGCCTACTTTTTCAGCGGTTTCAATAATTGATTCCATTGTCGTTTTCTGTGCCACTCGAATAGCTGGTATATTACGGGAATTAACCAAAGCTTTACGAACTGTAATTTCTCCCCAGAATCTAGAATCAAAGTTTTTTGGACTCCAAACTTCACCAGTTTCAGCGTTTTCATAAGTATAAGGACTGTCCATAATCATTGAATTACTTGAATATAAGCCCTTTATGAAAGCAGTTAAATAAACAAAAGGCTTAAAAGCTGATCCAATCATATGTTTGCTGGTTGCTCTATTCCATTGAAATTTCCAAAAATCTCCTATTCCTCCGACAATAGCCCTAACTTCATTGCTTTGCACATCAATAGTAACCAAAGCTCCTTGCGAAATTCCACTTGGGGCTTTACGAATGCCATTAGTCAAGATTTCTTCGCCTTTGGCTTGGGCAATTGGATCAATAGCAGTATAAACCTTAAGTCCTTTATGTCTTAATTCTTCTTCACTAAAACGGCTTCTTAACTCTTCTAGCACAACACTCATGTAATATGGATATTTAGATAAATTACCGGGTGCTGATTCAAACTTTAATGGATAATTTAAGGCTTCTTTAGCTTGAAAAGCCGTAATATAACCATAACGAGACATATTATTAATAATGTTTTTTTGCAAGAGGAAAGACTCTTTTGTATTGTGCAAAGTGCTAGGTGAAGGCAATAAAGCCACTAAATAAGCAGATTCAGCAATATTTAATTGAGAGGCACTTTTATTAAAATATCTTTTTGCCGCTCTTTCCGCTCCATATGCACCTTTTCCCCAGTAAATTTGATTTAGATAAATTTCCAAGATTTGTTCTTTTGAGTATTTTTTTTCAACTTCAATTGTCAAAAAAGCTTCTTTAAATTTTCTTTGAGACGATTTCCAGTCTTTGGGTGAGAAAAAAATATTTTTAACTAATTGCTGAGTAATAGTGCTTCCGCCTTGTTTAAGCTTCCCAGACTTTAGATTAATTAGCATGGCTCTCAAGATTCCCATAAAATTAATGCCATTATGCTGAAAGAATTCACGGTCTTCACTGGCAAATAAAGCTTGTCTTAAAGAAGTAGTAATTTGAGATAAAGGTATAACTTGCCTGTCTTCCGCTCCTTGTAAGGCTGTTACAAATTGATCGTCTTTATCATAAACT
>CANLFK010000054.1 GCA_947489925.1 Candidatus Caenarcanales bacterium | reverse complement strand
CATATCCACCTTAAAATTATCAATTAAATATTTGACATAGTTAGAAGAATCAGGCATTTGAAAAGTTTCATAATTTAAAAGTAAGTAATTATATTCGCCTTGATCAATAAATTCATAACGGTTTTTTATATGAATATGACTATTAGGAAATGTATGCAGTATTTCATCTCTCCAGCCTTCTAGCGTATTATTCAAAGCAATAATTAATGTAATTTTAGAATTAATAACTCTACTTGCAAGAATAGCTCCCATTGTTTTACCAGCACCAGTTCCAGACCAATTACCAACTCGTTTTTCTGTTACAACCCTATAAGCAATTAGTCTTTGCATTAAATTAGGTTCTATTATTTCTTCATTTATCTTGAAAGAATAACCATTTGGAATTTCTAAAGCTTTTGCTCCTTTGTACTGAGACAAAAATCTTTTTTTTACTTCTGTTGAATACTCACCATCTTCATACTTTTCTATTTCTTCTAAATCTTGTAATTCTTCATTGTTTAATACTTTTTTCCACAATTTACCAACAGCTTTAGATATTAAAAATTCAACAGTTTCTTCATCTGGATTAGCAATAAGACTTTTTAAAGAATCAATTGTTTTTAAAATATTTTTTGGGCTAAGAGTAGGTAATTCTTCTTGTTCAATAATTTCTTGGTGATCTGGTAATTTGTTTTCTTTTAATTCATCGTCAGGTTCAAAATTTTCTTTTATATCATCTACTACATTTAGTTCTAATTTATTACATATATTTTCAATTGCTTTTTCTTTCTTTTCTTCAGCAATATAAGTCAATTTAATAATATCGTTCAGCAAATCTTTGTTTTTGTTAATTCGCTTGGAGGCTGAAATTAAGCCATTTTGCCTGAGAATGCTATATAACTCTGCTGGTTCTAATGAAGATAATACTGGAGTTAAACTTTTGACAAAAGCAAGTATTGTTTTATGATTCCAGCCGATATTACATTTTGGACAACCTGATCGTTCAGCTTTCCAGCTTAGTTGAATAGAACTAATTCCAGCTTGCCATTCAAAACCATCAATTGGGCATTTAAACCATACTCTCTTAGCTGAGCCGCTAGATATTTTATCTGGAAATAAATTTAATTCATTATTTTTTTCATAATCCCAATATTTCTCAATCATCTCTGGGTAGTCTTCTATAAATAATTTTGCTTTGCCCCAGCCTGTATATTTTCTATTTATAGTTCCATTACAGACTTTACATCCAGCGTTATCTTTAGACCATTGTTGTTTGATTGTCGCTGCAATATTTGCTTCCCATTCAAAACCATCAATAAGACACTTAAACCATGCTTTTCTATTACTTCCGCAAGTTGTAATTTTTGGATCTAAATTGTCTTTTGAATTTTTATCAAAGTCCCAATATTTATCTACAAAGTCGGGATAAGTTTCAGAGAGAGTTGGTTGAGCTTCTGGTTTTTTAACTTTTCCAGCACAAACTCTACAGCCAGTTCCACCACGCTCCCAGCTTGTTGTTACATCGTTTACGGATTTTTCCCATTCAAAACCGTCAATTGGACATTTCCACCAAGCTTTTTGAGAAGCTTTTCTTGCAAGTTTATATGGATCAAGTTCTTTATTCTTCTCCCAGTACCAGTATTGATTTACTTTTTCCTCATAATGAAAATAAAGACTATTCTCAATTGCTTTATCAGTTTTCTCTACAATTTTCTGATTTTCTAATTCTTCCCTTTGTTTTTCTCTTTGTTCTTTCCAGTATTCATAATCTGGATGTTTATTTAAAAGCTGTCTAACACGCTCTCTTGAAATTTTAAAATGCTGTCCAACTTCTTCTAATGTTTTACCTTCAATCCACAATGACATATACGGATCATATTTTCTTTTATACTTTTCTTCGAAGACTTTAATTTTCTCGACCGAGTAGTCTGGATGTTGATGTAAACTCTTTTTTACTTTAAAAACATTAATATCAAATTTGTTTGCAATTTCCTCTTCAGAGAGTCCATTTTTGAATAACTGAAAATACTGTTCTTTTAAATCAATTAATTTATTCTCTTTTTCAAGACTATTCTTTTGTATATCTTCTTGTGTTATTAAATGCTCTAATTCAAGTTTCTCAAGAGTATTTTTGTTAAATTCACTTCTCGGATCATTAGTTAAATATAAGCCTAAAGAATCTAATCTTTGAATAACTTCATCGTAAGAATATTTACCAAAGTTTTTGATATTAATTAATTCCTGAGAGGTCATCAAAAGCAAATCTTCGATGGTATGTTTATTCGCTCTTTTAAGGCAATTGTATGAACGACAGGACAAATTTAAAACTTCAATACCTTGCTGAAAAGAAGACTCTTTTAAATGTTCGTTTACTTGATTTTCAGGCTCTATTGTCATTGTTTACATTTTTTTACTAATTATACAATTATCTAATATTCTTTCAACTCGTAAATTGTAATTTCTAAGAGTGTTTGCGTAAGCTTTTTACTTTTCATTACTCTTTAAATATTTGTAAAACAAGCTCTCTTTTAAAGTATTTAATTGTTCATCAAAGTATAATAAAAAACTATTATTAATTATGGCTTTGCCTGATTGGAAGCTTAAGTTATTTGGTTTGTAATTTTGTTTTTAATTATATACAGAACTTACAAGAATTAATTTGTATAATACTAGGAAGGAAAATAAAAATTATGAATATTCAACAAAAAAAGAAGAATTTTTGCCTGTGTTTGAAAAGCTTCCAAGAAAGAAACAAGAGGAAATTATTGATTTTACTTAGATTCTTTTGAGGTTTATTGAAATTATGATTAAAAAAAACTTACAAGAGTTAATTAAAGAATATAGAGAGAGTATTTTAAATACAGCTCATTTATATAAAGCAAACAATATTCAAGTATTTGGATCGGTGGCTAGAGGAGACTATGATGAAAATAGTGATATTGATTTTTTAGTTTCTTTTTCTGATGATGCTGGTCTTTATGATTTAATTGGTTTAAAACAAGCTTTGCAAGAATTATTTGGTTGTTCGGTTGATATTGCAACTCCAGATTCTTTAAAAGCAAGAATAAGAGAGCGGGTTTTAAGTGAGGCAAAAGCAATATGAGAGATGATAAAGAAAAATTATTTGATATTTTAGAAGCAATTGAAATTATTGAAAAGTATCTTTCCGAACGAAAAATATATGATTTAAATGAAATAGAATTAGCTGGTATTTTGCGGTACTTAGAAATTATTGGTGAAGCTTCTCATTCAATCAGCGAAAAAATCAAAAACCAATACTCTGAAATACCTTGGAAGCTAATTAAAGATTTTAGAAATGTATTAGTTCGTCAGTATTTTGATATTATTGTCTATTAAGTACTATTTCTGGTGAATATAAATATCCGTATTTTTGCCCTAGTTTTAGATTAATCTCGTCTATATTGGGTATTAATTTATAAGTATCTAAATTGTTTAATTTTTTTTCAAAAGGATTGTTAATAAAATTATTGATCACTTCATTTTTTTCAATTTCTTTTTTTCCTCCAATATACTCCGATATCTTACTCAGAAGCACCCGTCTGTCATCTTTTGTGAGCGAATCACCAAAAACATCTTCGTAGGATATTTCTAAAAAAGGAATATTATTTTTTTTCATATAATTTCTAAAATAATTTATATTGGAATTATTGTTAAAAATATATGATTCAATTTCTTCGGCATTAAAAGGTTTAAATTTTGTCGATAATACTTTTTCCTTTTCTAAATATGACCAAGCTGTAGATTTGTATGAAATCAGAAGAGACACTGCGTTTTTTAAAGCATTTTTCCGGTACAAGTATATAATATTGTATCTGCCCGTTTTTAGTATATCGGCAGTCTTAACATATTTATCAAAGTCTTTGCTGTACAAATGTTTAAAGCCGTTTGCGTTTTTTTCTATTATATTGAGCACTCCTTCTAATCCAAGCTGTTTGTATAAATCTAAATAGCTTGTATCTCCGTCTTGTTTTCGTTTTTTATCTACATTTGGATTAAAGGGCTCACCGATAATTTTTTTTCCATTATCCAGTAAACCATTTACTAAATGGATCATACTACTAGTTCCACTTCTAGCGAATCCAAGAAGTAAAACTTTTTTGTCTTTTGCAAATCCATGATTATATTCTAATTTAGTAAAATTCATATTTGGATTCTTAAATAAAAAAACAAGGTGTGAAATGAAGTCTAGCAAACCATTGAAGGGCTAAAGCAATTACTTTAGAAGCCCCCCAGTTTATTTAATTAAGAAGACTAAGATTTAGGTTTTAAGTTTGGAAAAGCTTTCCAGCCATAATATTCAGCACAAACTCCTAATTGTTCTTCAATGCGCAAAAGTTGATTATATTTGCAAATACGATCAGTACGATTAGGTGCACCAGTCTTTATTTGTCCAGCATTAGTCGCTACCGCTAAATCAGCAATAAATGTATCTTCGCTTTCGCCTGAACGATGAGAAATAACCGCTGTATAACCGCTTTTGTGGGCTAATTCAATGGCATTTAAAGTCTCGCTCAAAGAACCAATTTGATTAACTTTAATTAAAATAGAATTAGCAATTTTCTCCTGAATTCCTCTTTTTAGGCGGCTAACATTTGTTACAAATAAATCGTCTCCGACAAGTTGAATTTTTGAGCCTAATTTATTTGTCATTTCAGACCAAGCAGACCAATCGTCTTCGCCCAAACCATCTTCAATTGAAAAAATTGGATAATCTTTAGACCAAGTTTCATACAAAGAAATCAATTCGCTGGCTGAAAGAACTTTGCCTTCTTTTTCTAAATGATATTTACCATCTTCTTTTAATAATTCGGTGGCGGCGGCATCCAAAGCTAATCCAATTTGCTGACCAGGTTTTAAACCAGTTGCTTCAATAGCTTTAATAATTAATTCAAAAGCTTCTTTATTTGATTTTAAGCTCGGAGCAAATCCACCTTCATCACCAACACTAGTAGCATAACCTTTACTTTTCAAAACTGACTTTAATGAATGAAAAATTTCAGCTCCCCATTGTAAAGCCTCCGAAAAAGTTTTAGCTGCGGCGGGTACAACCATAAATTCTTGAAAGTCTACTGAATCAAGAGCATGCTTTCCACCATTTAAAATATTCATCATTGGCACTGGTAAAACTTTGGCATTTACTCCACCAATATAACGATACAAAGGCAAATCTAATTGACTACTAACAGCAATTGCACTTGCTAAGCTAACGCCCAAAATCGCATTCGCTCCTAATTTACCTTTATTATCAGTTCCATCAAGTTCATTTAATTTTCTATCTAAAAGAGCTTGATTTCTCGCATCAAATGGTTCTTCTTCATTAACTAAAGCTTCAGCAATTTTATTATTAACATTTTCAACTGCTTTCAAAACACCTTTGCCACCATAGCGTTTTTTATTATTATCTTTTAATTCTACTGCTTCAAATTGTCCAGTACTAGCTCCAGACGGAACAATACTTCTTCCAGTTGCTCCACCAGCTAAGGCAATTTCCACTTCTACTGTCGGATTTCCTCTTGAGTCCAGAACTTCACGCCCATTTAATTTTACAATTTCAAATCCTTCGTACATATTTTCACCTTTTTTTATTCTGTGAGGTTTTTATTCAGCTTATTAATTTTGGCATTTTAAAACACGAATTAATATAAAAATTTTATCAAAAAATGAAACCGTGCTTTCAAACCATTGATTTATTGGTTAAACTATTATTTTAAGATTAAAACAATGAAATTATTGATTGTCGAAAGCCCTGGTAAAATTAAAAAGATAAAGTCTTTCCTTGATTCGGATTGGCAAGTTAGTGCTTCAGTTGGTCATATTCGTGATTTGCCAGCCAAAGAATTAGGTATTATTTTTGAAGAAGATAAAGTTCAGCTAAATTATATAAATTCTTCGGATAAAGCCAGCACCATTAAAAACTTAAAATCCTTAGCAAATCAGGCAGCTGAAATTTATTTGGCAATGGACATGGATCGAGAAGGAGAAGCTATTGCTTGGCATGTTGGTTTGGTTTTAGGAAAGACTAATTGGCCCAAAATTAAAAGAATTGCTTTCACTGAAATTACTAAATCAGCTATTTTAAAAGCTATTAAAGCTCCTCGCCGTGTAGATGCTAATTTGGTAAATGCTCAACAAGCTCGCAGGGCTTTGGATCGCTTGGTAGGATTTAAAGTCTCTCCTGTGGTTTGGGCGGCAAAAAATGCTGGCACTAGTGCGGGAAGAGTTCAATCTGTGGCGGTAAGATTAGTTGTAGAAAGGGAAAGAGAAATTCGTAATTTTAAAGTGCAAAATTATTTTCGGATTAAAGCTAATTTATTTCCTGAATTAAAGACTGATAACTTTTGGGCTGAATTAATTACTTATGATCAAAAAACTTTGGTCTCGTCGATTGAAACTGGCAAAGAGCAAAAACAAATTACAATTAATAGTAAAAAACAAGCTGATGAATTGATGGCTGAGTTTAAAAAAAATAATTGGTTGGTTTTATCGCAAAAAAAAGAAAAGCAAAATAAAAATCCTTTTCCTCCTTTCATCACCAGCACTTTGCAACAAGCCTCCAGTGTAAAATTAAAATGGAATGCTCAAAAGACAATGCAAGTAGCCCAAAAATTATATGAAAATTCAGCCATAACTTATATGCGGACTGATTCGCCAGTTATAAGCCAAGAAGCCCTTGAAATGGTTAGAGACTTTATAAAAAAAGAATTTCCGAAAGAGTATTTACCAGCCAAAGCTCATATTTTTAAAGCTAAAGGCAATAATGCTCAAGAAGCACACGAATGTATTAGACCAATTAATATTGACCAAACTCCTGAGTCTATTAAAGGTTTAACGAAAGAAGAGAGCGATCTTTATAAATTAATTTGGACTCAATTTGTGGCTTGCCAAATGGCTTCTGCTTTGTTTAATGTAATGACTATTGATATTCAAAATGGCAAAGGACTTTTCAGGGCTTCTGGTCGGCAAATTGCTTTTGATGGTTGGATTCGTTTAACTGGTTCGGCCGCTGAAGCCAGCAAAGAAAAAGACAAAGACGCTGAAGAAGATGAAGTGCCTTTATTGCCAGCTGTGAAAGAAGGGAGTAATTTAAATTTGCTTGAGCAAAAAGCTTCAGAACATAAAACTAAACCGCCAAATCATTATACGGAAGCCACTTTAATTAGAACTTTAGAAAAATATGGTATTGGCAGACCTTCCACATATGCCGCAATTATGGCAAATATTAAAAAAAGAGGCTATTTAAAAGAAGAAAAACGCAAATTTATAGCTGAACCTTTGGGCGAAACTTTGGTTGATTTATTAATGAAAAAGTTTAATACTTCTTGGATGGACTATAAATTTACCAGCAACTTAGAGGAAAGCCTTGACCAAGTAGCGGAAGGCAAATTAAATTGGCATAAATTAATTATTAATTTCAATTCAGAACTAAAAAGTATTTTAAGGTAAATATGGCTTAAAGCTAAAAGACTTCTGTTTTGCATTTATGTAACTAAGACTTTTTTGTTTTTCAATATTCAATTTCCCTCTCTAAAAGCCCCCTTCTGGGGTTGGGGGTCTAAAAATAAAATTCTTTAGAAACTAATTGTCGAGAAATAAGCTCTCAATGAAACACCCAAAAGTTTTGTACCATAGTCGTCGAATTCACCTTAAATAGTTTTTAAAATCCAAGCTAAAGCTTCTTGCGAGGTTTTCCATCTGATTTCTTCACGGCTTCTAAATCCTAAATCTAAAGTTTTAACTTCTCTAAATGAATTATCTGACTTGATTAAAGCTAAAAATACTTTTCCAATTGGTTCGCCTGATGGACCAGCAACACCACTTACAGCCAAAGCCCAATCAGTTTTAGCCAAATTTATAATCCCAGTAGCCATTTCTAAAACAGTTTGTTCGCTCACGGCTCCACTAGAAGACAAAGTTTCAGGTTTTACCTTTAATAAATTAATTTTGCTTTCATTTGAGTAAGTAATTACATTTAAGCCAATACAAGCCGAACTACCCGCTATATCAGTTAGTCTTTTGCTAATTAAGCCACCAGTACAAGATTCGGCTAAAGAAATTGTTTGTTTTTTGTCTTTTAATTTATTAATAACAACTGATTCAAGGCTTTCATCATTAATTCCATAAATGAATTGTCCAACTCTTTGATTAATTATTAATTCAATTTCTTTGATTTTTTGATTGGCAATTTCTTGATTAATGGCTTTAGTTGCAATTCTTAGCCTGCATTCATCTTGTCCAGCCAAAGGAGCGGTCGTTGGATCATTTTTGTCTAATAAATCTTGTACTTTTTCGGCTAAGTCTGATTCTCCAATGCCATAAAATCTCAATTCTTTAAAATATAATCTTTCTAAATTTGGGCTTTGTTTGTGCAATAAATCGATCAAAAAAGGCTTAGCAATTTCATGCCACATAGTTTTTACTTCACGAGGTACGCCAGGAAAGGTTAATATGATTTTTTGCTTTTCCTGAAAGCTTTTCTGCCAAATAATACCGGGTGCTGTGCCAGCTGAATTGAATAAAACATCAGCAGTTTTTGGTCTGAGAGCTTGTTTTTTATTTGATTCAGCCATTTTTTTATTATATTTAACAAATAAATTTTGAATATGCTCTAAAATTGCTTGATCCAAAACTAGCTCTTCACCAAAAAACTCGGCTAAACATTCAGTTGTTAAATCATCAGAAGTAGGACCCAATCCGCCAGTTGTAATAATTAAATCTGATCTTGTTAAGGCTGTTTCAAAAGCTTGCTTGATGCGGTCTTTATTGTCTCCAACAACGGTTTGAAAATAACAGTCTATTCCTAAGCTCATTAATTCAGCTCCTAAAAAAACCGCATTAGAGTTCATGATTTGACCGAGTAAAAGCTCAGTTCCAATAAAGATTATTTCTGCACGCATAAAGATTTTTTTTAATTATATGATTTTACTTCAAAATCTCTTTAAGCTGGCTTCCTTTTTTACAATTTATAAATCTATCATAAAAAATAAAAAAGACCCTTTTTAGGGGGTCTCTCAAGTAAATGTAAAAAATTAAATTATTAAGTTTATATTTAAAAATAAAGATTAATAATCCATTCCGCTCATACCACCCATTCCAGCGGGCATTGCAGGACCTCTACTTTCTTTGTCTGGAACTTCATAAACTACTGCATCAGTTTCAATAACCATGCAAGCAATTGAAGAAGCGACCTGTAAGCTGGTTTTTGTTACCTTGACTGGATCAACAATTCCAGCTTTAATCATATCTTCATATTTATTATTAGCAGCATTATAACCAAAAGCTTGATCAGTTTGCTCTTTAATTTTTTGAATGATAATTGATGGCTCTTCACCAGCATTTTCAGCTATTTGACGAGCTGGTCCTTCAATTGCACGGAAAACAATTTGAGCCCCAATAAGTCTGTCGCCTTCAAGTTTTTTAACTAATTCAGCTAAAGCTTTTTGGCATCTAATTAAAGCAACTCCACCACCTGGTACAATTCCTTCTTCACAAGCGGCTTTAGTTGCATTAACAGCATCTTCAACTCTTAATTTTTTATCTTTAAGTTCGGTTTCTGTAGCGGCACCAATTTGAATAGTTGCTACTCCACCAGATAATTTAGCTAAACGCTCTTGAAGTTTTTCTTTATCATAATCAGAGGTTGATTCTTCAATTTCTCTGAGAATTTGTTTTTTACGAGCTTCAATTGACGATTTACGATCAGCTGGAATATCAACAACTAAAGTGGTTTCGTCTTTGCTAATCAATGCTCTGTCTACTGTACCAAGTTGTTCAGCAGTAATTTTTTCTAATTTATTACCTAAATCTTCTGAAATCACTTCTGCTCCAGTTAAAATAGCAATGTCTTGTAAAATAGATTTGCGTCTATCACCAAAACCGGGAGCTTTAACAGCACAAACATTTAATACTTGTCTGAGTTTATTAACAACTAAAGTAGCAAGTGCTTCACCTTCAACATCTTCGGAGATAATTAAAAGTGGTTTACCAGCACGGGCAACTTTTTCGAGAATTGGCACTAAATCAGAAACTAAATTAATTTTCTTTTCGCAAAGTAAAACAAAAGCATCTTTTAATTCAACTTCTTGTCTTTCTGGATTAGTAACAAAATAAGGAGAAATAAAGCCTTTATCAAATTGCATACCTTCCACAATTTTCAAGGAAGTTTCAAGACTTTTGGCTTCTTCAACGGTTATTACGCCATCACGACCAACTTTATCCATAGCGTCAGCAATCATTTCACCAATGGTTTCATCATTACCAGCGGCTACTGAAGCAACTTGTTTAATTTGAGTACGATCTTTTACTTCTCTAGCTTGAGATTTAAGTTCTTGAATAACACTGGCAACAGCTTCTTCAATTCCTCTTTTTACTTCTCTAGGATTTGCTCCGGCGGCAATTACTTTACGGCTTTCATTAATAATACTACGAGTTAAAACAGTAGCAGTAGTAGTTCCGTCTCCAGCTTTATCATTAGCTTTGGTTGCCGCTTCTCTAATAAGTCTTGCACCAATATCTTTGACTGGATCTTCAAATTCAATTTCTTTAGCTACTGTAACGCCATCTCGTACGCTTTGTGGTGCACCAAATTTTTTCTGAATAAGTACATTGCGTCCTTTTGGACCAAGAGTAACTGCAACTGCATCGGCTAATTCATTAATACCTTGGCTAATTGCATTTCTTGCATCTTCTTTGTACAGAATATGTTTCCCTGCCATGTGTTTTATATAGTCTCCATTATGTTAGTTTTGTTTTTAAGTTTTTGTATTAAGTTTAAAATTACTCAAGTTTAGCTAAAACATCGCTAGCCTTCAAGATTAAGAATTCTTTACCATTAATTTTAACTTCAGTTCCGCTGTATTTTGGATAAATGATTTTATCGCCAGCTTTCAAATTATCAATTGGAATTAATTTTCCGTCTGAGTCTTTTTTTCCAGCCCCAACAGAAATTACAATTGCTTCTTGTGGTTTTTCCTGAACATTGTCTGGAAGAATTATTCCACCAGAGGTTTTATCTTCAGCTTCATGCTTCTCGACAACAATTCGATCTTCGAGAGGCACTAATTTTGATTGAGTAGCCGTTGTCATAAAATTAAATTTTCTCCTTTTTTTGGTAAATTATGTAAATCAGAAATATACAAACTAACCATCAAAATTATAACTCTGAATTCAAAATCAGAAATTATTATTTGACAAAATTTTCAAAAGCAAAACTTAAATAAAATTAGAACTTCTGTAAAAACACAAAAATCTAAAGAATTCATTTTATTCATCACTCCAACAAAAAGCCATATTCATAAACTTTAGGCTGTATTTTTTCAGCTAAAACATTTAAGTTATCTCTCAAATTACCGATTAATTCAGTGTATTTTTCGTCTTGGCTTTTATTATTCATTTTGCCTTTTTCATTTCGTCCTTGAAAATGCTCTTTAATATCATAGAGAGAGGCATTTACATTACAATTGGGTTGGGCGTGATAATAAATATAAAGCTCTCTTCCCGCATCAAAAACAGCTTTTGCACAGTCTGAAAATTCTAAGGGTTCATTCGTGGAAGATACTTTTTTCTTTTCAAATAATTTATTCTCTTGATCTTGTTTAATTTTTCCAGCAATAAACTTACTCATAAAATTACTTTCAAATTTATCTCTAGCATTCACTTCTTGTTCTGTAAAAGGAATCCAGTGATTTGTAGCTTCTTTTGAGCTAATACGATTTTGTCCGTGAAAGAGTGCATAAATTAAACAATTGTTTTGAAATTCAGTATCTTTTTGGCAACCATCATTTGGGTATAAAAACTGGTCTCTGTCGTTTAGCCAGGTGGCTTTCTCTACCAATCGAACTGTAAAATAGATCATTGAAATTAGAAGGTTATCTTTCGTAATTTCTAGCTTAGAGATACTTTTAGCATCCTTTTTCAATGAAACATAAGTAAAATTTTGATGTTGAAAATCATTACTGTTATAGAATAAATTACCTAGTTTTTCTCCCTCAGACTTGAAAGTAATAATCCAATCATTAATATATTTTGAAGTTTCGTTGGAATAAAAAGTTTTCTTGAAACCCCCCAGCCCCCTTGACAGGGGGAGTTTAGAATTTTCCAGTTTTTCTTTCTCTGAATTTAGATTATTACCTCTCATTTTTGATTGTTCTTTTTTTGCATGGACTTCTAGTAATAATTCCTTTAAGTTCCTACTGTCAAGGGGGTTAGGGGGTTTCAAATCATAAACATCGCATTCAATCTTTTCAAATTTTTCTTTTATTTTTGTATCCCAAAGCATAAAACCAATCGGAAATTTACCTTTCACATTGTCAAAACTATCCGCTGGTACAATAAAACCACACAAGTATTTAGCTAAGAAAAAATTACGAAACTTAAAGAAATTCTGAGAATTAATATATTTTAAGGTACTAAAACTTGCCAATTTACAATCTGGAATTTCTTTGTAAACTCTAATAAAAAATTGTGCAAATAGCTCTCTTGATGCTCTTCCTAGGTTATGGGTATATTTTTTGTAAATTAAATTTTCACTAGACACTTCGGCTTTTCCTGCACCTTTTCCACCACCTGAACCATTTTCAGCATAAGGCGGATTAATATAAATAAGTAATTTTTTGCGTTTTTCTGGATTATTAATAATTTCTTGCAAGCCCTTTGGAACTTTCTTATCATTAAAATCATCATTCAAAAAATCAAATTGAAAAACATGGCTTTCTAAAAGGTTTGCTCCGTTTTTAATGCGGTCTTTCATCACATCAACATCTTGCCTGTCAAGCGTGGAAGCATAAACATTATATTTATTTGTTAGTCCAGTTAATAAGTTTCCAGTTCCAGCCGCAC
>CANLFK010000053.1 GCA_947489925.1 Candidatus Caenarcanales bacterium | reverse complement strand
TGGCTCTCCCTTTGAGTTGAAAACCAGTTTTAAAGATCGATTAACCCTTAATTCTATAGGAAATTGATCTTCACCGCTGTCAGCTTTATCCCGATCGCTTTGAGTGATAGCTTTTCCACCATCAGCGTCAATAACTATACTATTTTCAATTTTGGTTTCTCTGACAAATTTACCATTCTTATCAAAGTAACCTAAATTTACTGGAGTTTCTTTTTTAAACTCTCTATTGCCTATTTTTACTACTCCATTTGGTTTTATAAACAGTGAATACTTAGGGTTCTGGCACTTTAATTCAAATAAAAAAGTTCTATTCAAATGATAATCTTCAAACAAATTGGTATCTTTCGGAATAATCGGTTTGGCATAGACTAAAACTCTATTTAGATTGAAATAGTCCCGAATATTTTTAGGTTGTTTATCATCAATTGGGGTAGCTTTGCCGTCTTTAGCGTCTTTTAAACAATTTACAACTAAATTAAAATCTTGTTTACTCATTTTATCTGGATGAATATAAACAGCTCTAATTCCGTCTGCTCCTTGGTAACTTTGATTATAGTCTTGGCTATAGCTGTAATGATCATTTTTTGTTATATATAAATTAAGATGATCAGTTTTCTCTAATTTATCTAACATTTCTTGTTTTTGTTTTTCATATTCTTTTTGATTAATCACAGCAAAATCAAAATTCGATTCGATATTATCAATAAAAGCAAAGTTGGCTAGACTAGTATCTAGAGAAGAGTCTATGTCCAAAAGAGGAGCATAAACTTCTCCTTTTTTTACAGCCACATGAAAGGTAAGGAATCTATTGTGGTTGCCTTGGCTTTCAGAAACTATTTTATAATTTGGTCCACAAGAAATAGTGGCACTTTTCCATTGCTGAAAATTTGACAGATAATCCTCAAAAGAATAAGTCAAGGATGATAGCAAGGATAGCAAGCAGATGTATAAAAGCGAAAAGCAAAAAACCAAAAATTTCCAAATAAAAGGGGAAAGAATTATAATCAGAATTATTAGTATTATTGATTTTTTTTTCAATTGCATAACACTAATTTTACTTCAAAGCCGAAACAATTTTTTTGTATTCTCCATTGTCTTTTCATCCAGCAATTCAAAGCTTATTTCTTTCAAGTTAGCCAAAAACAAAGCAATATCTTTAATAAAACTAGGCTCATTTCTTTTACCCCGATGAGCTTGCGGAGCCAAAAATGGACAATCCGTTTCAATTAAAATCCTTTCAAGCGGAATTTCTTGGGCGGCTTTTTGTAATTCTTTTGAGTTTTTATAAGTCAAGCAACCCGCAAAGGAAGTATAAAAGCCCAATTCCCAAAACTTAGCCGAATATTCAGCCGTGCCAGTAAAACAATGCATTACTCCTCCAGCGGGTGGGTTTTTCTCTCTCAGAATTTTTAAAGTATCTTCAAAAGCATCTCTACAATGAATAATTAAAGGCAAATTGAATTTTATAGCCAAGTCGCATTGCAGCCCAAAAACTTTTTTTTGTATTTCTACAGGGCAATCTTTATGAAAATAATCAAGTCCAGTTTCACCGATGGCAATAATTTTTTTAGTTAAAGCCACTTTTTCAATTTCTGTGTAGCAATTATCTTCATAAAGCAAGCTCTCGCAGGGATGAATTCCAGCGGCTAAAAATATATTTGCCCAAGGTAAATCTTCCTGTAAAGCCAGCATTTGCGGCAAATCTTTGGTATGCACACAAGGATGAATGAAAGCCGAAACTCCAATTTCTTTAGCTTTTTCAATCACTTTTAAGCGGTCTTCATCAAATGAATCATAAATTAAATGGGCATGGCTATCAATCATTTTTTCTATCCGTGGTTTAAAGCCGCAATACCAGGCAAAGTTTTACCTTCCAAAAATTCAAGGCTTGCTCCGCCCCCAGTGCTAATATGTCCAAAGTCTTTTTCGGTAAAGCCAAAAGCATTAATCGCTGAAGCTGAATCACCACCACCAATAATAGTTTTTCCGCCCTGAGCCTGTAATTTGACTAAAGCCTTAGCAACAACTCGAGAACCACACGCAAAACGATGATCTTCAAAAATACCGACTGGTCCATTCCATAAAACTGTTTTGGATTGTCCAATATAAACTTCAAAGTTATCACAGGTAATTGGTCCAATATCACAACCACTCATTGAATCTGGAATTTGACCCGTTAAAAAAGCTTGAGGCTCTTCATTTTTATTGTCAAAATCTTCAATACACAAATTATCATCTGGTAAAACTAAGGCTGTACCAAGTCTTTTGGCTTTTTCAATTATTTCAAGAGCCATTGACAATTTATCATTTTCACAAATCGATTTGCCAATTTTCCCGCCCTGAGCCTTAATAAGAGTATATGCCATTCCTCCACCAATTAAAACCACATCACTTTTTTCAATTAAAGAATTTAAAATTTCTAATTTGCTTGAAATCTTACTTCCGCCAATAATACTGGTAAAAGGTCTTTCAGGTGAATGTAAAACACTGCTTAATTCTTTAACTTCTTTTTCCATCAGAAAGCCAGCCACTGCCGTTTTAAGATATTGAGTAATTCCAGCTGTACTAGCATGAGCCCTATGAGCACTCCCAAAAGCATCATTGACATAAATATCGGCTAAATCAGCTAATTTTTTACTAAAGTCGGGGTCATTTTTTTCTTCTTCAGCATAAAAACGGACATTTTCAAGCAAACAAATCGAACCAGCTTCCAAACCATTAATAGCGGATTTTGCTTTCTCTCCAATACAGTCTGGTATAAATAAAACTTTTTTGCCTAAAATTCTTTCTAATTCTTCTGCCACAATTTTCAAGCTGTATTCTGGATTTGGTTTACCCTTTGGACGCCCAAAATGACTAGCTAAAATGATAATTGCTTTGTTTTTTTCTAAATATTTTATAGTTGGCAAACTGGCTTTCAATCTGGTTATATCTGAAATTTTGCCCTCTTCGACGGGAACATTAAAATCAACTCGCACAAAAACTTTTTTGCCATTTAAGCTTTCTGGTTTTAAGCTGTCAAGACCCAAGACTTTTTTCATATATTAATTTAAGAGAAAGTAAATTTTAAACGAAGGGGAAAGAAAATAAATTAAATCCCCCCGTATCAAACAGTCAAATTAAGCATTAACAGTTGCATTACTGCCAAAACTATTAACTTTAACATTTAAGCTTTCAGCATCAAAACTTGATGAATTGCTAGGCAAAAGTAAATCTCCTTCAACTCTAATTCCTTTATCATTAAACCTTTTGGAAACTTCTAATAAACGGCTTTCAGGAATTTCATCGCTTATATTCAATAATTCAAATGATTTTTGTAAAAAGCGAGCGCCTTTGACAACGCTTTCAATCGACTCAAAACTGTCATCAGCTGAGAAGAGTTCAATTAATTTAGAGAGTGTGGTTATTTGTTTTTGCATCAGACTTAAGCCTTTATAATTAGTGCTAGTTAGTTATTTATAGCAAATTCTTCTTTTCTACAATAGGAATGTACTGATTATTAATTAAAATTATTTTACTTTTTCTTCTTAAAAATGACTCCCAAAGATTTTTCTTCTTTTTCAGTTTCTTTATCTTTGTCTTTATCGTCCCCTCCATATGTAGGAACATTGAAATCACCGTGTACATCACTCAAAGCAATACGAAAACCATTAAATCTTCGCCACAGCTCATAACCCAAAGGCACAGTTTTCAAAATTATCCAGCCAGCCGCTCTTGTACCCGGTCTCAAATATTTAGTTATTGGCCAAGCCTCTTCATTTTTATCTGGTATTACCAAAACTCTGTATTTTCCATTTCCTGAATCAACATTATCAACTAAAGCCACTATGCCTCCAAAAGTTCCTAATTTTAAACTTTTAGATAATCCAGCAAATTGCAAAGCGGGCCAACCTGAAAATTGTAATCTAACTCTTGCACCTTTATAAACCAACGGAGCATCAAGATCATTAATAAACATTTCAACGGCTTGATCCATTGACTCTGGAGTTATAACCGCAATTTGTTCACTTTCTTTAAAGGTTTCCCCAGGACCTCGTTTAAATAATCTCACGACAATTCCATCAATTGGGGATCGTACATGGCTAATATCTTGTCTAACCTCAGCGGTGCTAATTTTGGTATTTATTTTAGCTATTTCATCAGCAGACTTAGCAGAATCAGCGATAGCAGAGGCTTTTTCGGACTGTAATTTGGTTATTTCAGATAAAGTTTTGCTATTTATTCTTTCAAGCTCTATTTTTGCTCTTTCAAGGTCTCCACGAGCTTTAATTTCATTTTGCAAAGCTAATTCTTTTTCTCTTTCGGAGGCTAAACCTTTATTCGCTAATGTCTGAGTACGGCTAAGATTTAACTGAGCAGTTTTCAATTCTCCTTTGGCAATTTCTACACTTTTTCGGGCCGCATTCAAAGAATCATTTAAGTTTTGCCTCAAATTACGGACTGAATCATCAATTGAAGAAGCCTTTTGCATATAAGCTTGTTGATTTTGCTGTAAAGCCGTTTTGGAATCTTGGCTTAATTGAATTATTTCAGGTGGGAGAAAATCTTTTTCTAAATCTTGCAAATCAACTATTAAATCACCTTTTTTGACATTTTGACCTTCCAAAACATGCCATTTTTTTATGCGTCCTTTAATTGGTGATTCTATTTGTTGAGGTCTATTATTTGGCGAAAAAGAAGTAATTCTGCCCGCTCCCATAACTGTTTGTTGCCATGGAATAAAGCCTAAAAGCAGTATAAATATAAAATATAAAATAATTAACCAATAAGCACCTTGTCTTACCCAGTTAGGAGTTTGCACTTTTAATAAAGATTCTGGCTTAATCATTTTTTTAATAAATCACTTAAGGTTTCAGTTAAGTTAGTATATTTTATTTTAAAACCACTTTCTAAAAATCGTTTTGGAATGCAATTTTGACTGCCCAAAGCCAAATTAGACTCAGTTTTCATAATAAATCTTGCTCCAATTTTTACCATAAATTCTGGAACTGGCGGACTCCAAGGCATTTTCAATACTTTACGAAGTGTTTGCATAAATTCTTGATTAGTGGCTGGCTTTGAACTTACAACATTATAATTGCCACTTATATTGGGATTTTCAATGGCAAATTCCAGCATTCGATTAAAGTCTTCAATATGTAACCAGCTCATAAATTGCTTACCAGAGCCAATAGTACCACCCAAACCAAGTTTAGTAAGTTTGGCAAGTGGTTTTAAAGCTCCGCCATTTTTGCCCAAAATCAAACCAATTCTAAAAATAACTTTGCGAATTTGCGGCAATTCTTTTTTATAAAATTCGTTTTCCCACTTTTCACAAACTTCGGCGGGGAAATCATTTCCATGACTGGCATTTTCATCACATAATTCAGTGGTATTACCATATATTGCGAGAGATGAAGCTTGTATAAAAACTGATGGCGGATTTTTAGCTTGTGCAATGGCTTCATTCAAAATTTTTACTGAATTGATGCGGCTTTCAATAATATCTTTTTTGTTTTGCTCATTATGAATACAATTAATACTTCTACCAGTCAAATTGATTAAAGCGGTTGAATTTTCTAGATAATCGCACCAATTACCTAAAGTTTTGCCATCCCAATTTACATATTGAATATTATTTTTTTCAATTGTTTGACCACGGGTAAAAATAATAATTTTATAGCCAGATGCTTTAAAGAAATCAGCTGCACTTTGCCCCAGAAAGCCAGATCCACCCGCTAATATTATAGTTTTATTTATCATCAGTTTAATTTCAATTTAGCAAATATATAGACCCAAAGTATTTCTTATATTATAATTCTGACTAAATGAATATGCCAAACTTACCGACAAAAATTAAAAACGCTCCGCCGGAAGTATTTAAAGATCGCTTTTTATTGCTTTCGATTATTCTTTTGCTTTGGGGTTTGGTTAAATTTCTTGAATTTATACTACCAGACCGCTTTATTGACTTTTTGCCAGGTCCTTTGCCTTTAGCCTTTTTATTTGTTTTGGTGGCAATTATGTTTACTTATATGATTGTGATTTATATTGCCCAAAAATGGACGAAAAGAAAGTCTGAAAGAGCCAAAAATGAAGTAAATGAAGCAATTGCCAAAGAAATGCTTGAAAATTATAATTATCCCAGTGTTGATGTTTTTGTAGCCGCTCACAATGAAAGAAGCGTTATTTTAAATTCTATTAAAAACTTTTTAGAAATTGATTATCCGAATTATAAACTTTATATTATTGATGACCGCAGTATCGATAAAACCGCTGAATTAGTGAGTGAATTTATCGAAAAAAATAATTTGCAAAATAAAGTTATTTTGATTGAAAGAAAATCTGGAGATAAACCGGGTAAAGCCGCCTCTTTGAATACAGCTTTAAGTCAGTCAAATGGTGAATTAATTTTAGTTTTTGATGCAGATGCAACGGTTGAGAGAGACTGTTTGAAAAAATCTATTCTTTACTTTCTTGATTTAAAAGTTGGAGCAGTTCAATTTCAGAAAAAAATTACTAATGCTAATTTTAATATTTTAACTTTTTGCCAAGATTTAGAATTTGCCTTTGATACTTATTTACAATTGGGTCGTGATGCCCTAAAAGGATTTGTGGAATTGCGTGGAAATGGACAAATAATATCTCGAAAATGCTTAGAAAACATTATTGGCTGGGACGAAAGAAGCTTAACCGAAGATCTGGAAATGTCAGTTCGTATAAGTGCTAGCGGACAAAAAATACGCTTTGCCCCGGAAATAATAGTTAAAGAAGAAGGAGTTGTTTCGCCTAAAGCTTTACTCAGGCAAAGAAAACGCTGGGCAGAAGGCAGTTTAAGGCGTTATTTAACTCATTGGAATTTATTTGTTGGGCCAAAGAGTAAAATAACTTTTATTCAAAGATTAGATGTTTTGCCTTTTTTATGTCAGTTTGCTGTGCCAGCTTGGATATTTTTAGATATTATTTTAGAGATAATTAATTTTTTCAATGGACAAAAAACACATATTACAGTTTTAATGCTGGCTAGTTTTTTATTTGGTCTAAATATGTGTATTAATATTTGTATTGCTGTGCGTCGTTGGAGGAATTATTCGACTTTTGATTCAATTAGATATGGTATTTTAGCTTTTAGTTATGGGGCTTCTTATTGGCCCGGAATAGTTTTGTGGACTATGCGGAAAGTGCTTTTTAGTCGTCGCTCTGGAGAATGGAGTAAAACTCCTCGTATGCTAGATTTAATAAATAACTAAGAGATAATATTTATGGTAGAAAAAATAATTTTAGCTAAGCCTCGTGGTTTTTGTGCTGGTGTTGAATATGCAGTGGGAATTGTGGAAAAATCTTTGCTTGAATTTGATTTGCCGATTTATATCTTAAAAGAAATTGTGCATAATCGAAAAATTGTCCAAGATTTATCAGAAAGAGGTGCTAAATCAGTAAAATCCATTGAAGAAGTGCCCAAAGGATCTGTTTTGATTTTTAGTGCTCATGGAGTGCCGCCAGAGTTTTATACTTTAGCCAAAGAAAAAGGTCTTTCTGTAATTGATGCGACTTGCCCTTTAGTCAGAAAAGTTCATTTGGAAGCTATTCGTTTTGTAAAAAATGGTTATACAATTTTATATATTGGTCATAAAGGACATGATGAAGCTGTTGGTGTGATAGCAGAAGCTCCCAATTCAATTATTTTGATTAATGATAAAACAGAAGCTCTGTCGGTTCAGCCGCCCCAAACTGACAAATTAGCTTATTTAACTCAAACAACTTTAAGCTTAAAAGAAACCGCTGAAATAATTAATATTTTAGAAAATCGTTTTCCTTCTATAATTGGTCCAGAAAAAGAAGATATTTGTTATGCAACCACTAATAGACAGATGGCTGTAAGCGAATTAGCTAAAGTAAGTGATTTGGTCTTAGTTTTAGGTTCTGAAAATAGTTCTAATTCTCAAAGGCTTCGTGAATGTGCTAAAGAATTTAATATAGATGCTTATTTGATTGATGGAAAAGAGCAAATAGACAATAAATGGTTTGAAAAAGAAAATATTAAAACTATTGGAATTACAGCAGGTGCTTCCGCTCCAGAAAGATTAGTAAAGGAAGTTGTCTCTCATTTTCAGCAAAAATATCCTAAAGTTGAAATCACTGAACTAGAAACCATTAAAGAAAAAACATTTTTTCCAATTCCAAACTTAAAACAAAAAATATAGTCTTAAAATTATTAATTTACTAAACCTCTTTGAGTTAAGCCAGCCTGAATAGATTTAATGACACTAGGACTAATTGTTTTTTCTCTTTTTTCTTGAGCTGACTTAATGGCATCAGTAATAATTTGTTTAATACTTTCTTTTCTTTTTTTTGCTTCTTCTGGGCTTAATTTATCTTGTTTAAGGATTTTTTTTGTCTCTAAAGCTTCATAAATTTTATAAGTATCTAGCGGTACTTTATCACCCAAAACAGCTACAAATTTTGCTTCTTCAGGGGAAGACAAAGCCGAAGGATTTCTGGTGTTTTGTCTTATTTTGATTGCCTCTAAAGCTTCAGTTCTGATTTTGGCGGTTTTAGCATCTTGTTCTTTTTTAGCTTGTAAAGTGGCTTTTTCTTTATTTAAGTTTTCTTCTTTTTGTTTATTTATACTATTTAATTTTTCGGTTGAAATAAAAGATGAGCTCAATAAATTATTCTCTGAGAGCAAAGATATTTCTATTTTTTTATATAGTTCAATATTGTTTTTTGTATTATTTTGTGGATTTTTGCTTATATAATTTTGATAAGAATTTTTAATTATACTTAAAGCTTTTTCTTTATTTTGATTATTTAAAGCTCCAAATGATTGAAGTACTCCGTATATATCTTCAGCATTATTAGGATTTGCATTTTTCAATAAAGTAATTAAAGCAGAATCTTGACTAGCCGTATACGAAACTGTAGCTAAGGCTGAAAAGCTTGTATTAGAAAATAAAATCAAGCCCGAACAAAAGCCATAAAATAAAAGATTAGCGAATTTGTTTTGAAATTTAGGTTTTTTCATAATTAAGTTGTAAGCGCAAAATAGGTTCTATCGATTTAAAAGACTTAAACCCCAAAATATACTTTAATTCTTCAGGGCTTGCACCAAATTCATATAATCTTAAAGTTAAGGAATCTCTTAAATCTCCAACTGAAGCATGAATTCCAAATTTTTCGGATATTCTATAAAATAAATTGTAAATATAATAATCTTTAAGGCAATAGCCCATTTCATTGATAAAAATATATTCGCTTAAACCAAAAGGGATTTTTTCTTTTCTTTCTTGCAAATATTCATTCAATAAATTAAAAGCTCTCTCACACAAAAAAGTAATGCGATTTTCAATATAAAATTCTTTAGCCGCCAAATTCAAATTGCTAAAAACGGCAAATTTTTCCATTTCCGAAACTCGAATACCTGTTGAATAAATAAACCATAATAAAGCTCGGTCTCTGAGCGTTTCAGCTGAATCACAAATACTTTTTAAAACGGTATGGCTAATTTTATTTTTTAATTTTCGGTCAGTAATATTAATGTCAATTGACAATTCAAAAATCGGATTATATTGAATTTTGCCGATTAATTGACAATAACGCAAGAATTCTCGCCAAGCACTCCATTTTCTGGCGGCTGTATTAGCGGCATAATTATCTAGCAAAAATAATTTTAAGTCTCTCAGTTTAAGTTCAGTGATTTCACTTAATTTATTAAAATAATTTATTAATAAACGCAAATCCGCTTGATAAGCTTTCCGTGAATTAATTGAAGAAGAATCAACAAATCTAGAATTTAAAAATTCATTAATCAATTCAATTATTTCGGTTTTTGGCTGTTTTAATAGTTCTGGCTGCGAATTCATATTATTTAAAAATCTGGAATTGACCATTTACCAATTGCATAATTATAATTTGCCAAAGCTTTCTGATGATCGGCTAAAGCTTCAATTAATTTATTCTCCGAGTCAGTTGCTGAGGATTCACGAGCATTAAGTAAAAATAAATTACTATTTCCATATTGAAAACGAATTTGTTCGCCATTTTCTAAAGCTTTTAATTTTTCTAAAGTTTCACGAGCTTTTAAGACTCTTTGATGAGAAGTTTCAAGATAAGACAAAGCATTATCAATTTCGGTTTTAATTTGCCCAATTCTTTCGCTTGAATTTAAGTCAAGTTTTTGTAATTTGGTTTGAGCTTTTAAAATTTCACTGCGGGCTTTTAGCGGATAAAGAGGAATATCGACATTAATGGATCCCATAAAGTTTGGTCCTTCTTCAATATCATTCAGGTTTTGCCCCGGCATTATTTCAAGGTCAATTTTAGGAAGCAAATTATTTTTGGCTAATTTTAAATTAACTTTTTCTTGTTGCTTTTCAAAGTTTAATCTTAAAATCTCTGGTCTGCGAGCTAAACTTATACTCAAATGTTTTTCTTGTAAATCTTTGTCAATTAAACTTGGTTCAGTAATTTTTTCGGGTAAATTATCTCTTTCTGGCTTTTTAAAGTTGTTTTCAGATTCCCATAAATACAAAGATAAATTAATGCTCTCTTTTTCAAAATCTCGTCTTACTTTGGCTAAATTTTCCTCTCGTGAAGCAATTTGACTTTCGGCTTCAATTAAATCAATTGGTGGATTAGCTCCAGCTTTTACTCTTTCAGCCATGCCACCTGTTCTTAAAACAGCAATATCAAGCAAATTTTCAGCAATTGCATATTTTAAACCAGCTCCAACCCAGTCCCAATATTTTTCGGAGGCTTTCAAAAATAATTCAGCTCTTTTTTGTAAAATGTCTAGCTCTACGGCTGAAAGTTCAATTTTGGCTTTTTGTAAATCACTACGGAATTCATCAATTAATAAATTTTTGAGCAAAGGTAATCGCATACCTAATAAAAGCTCAGAGCCAGTATAATCGCCTAATTTACTACTTTTGACAGTTGTTAAATATCCTTTATTGCCTGGATAAGTAAAAGTGTCTGAGGGTAATAAGTCTCTATTAGTAGCTCTCATTCCACCAAATAATTCAAAAGCATATGGGCTTTGCCAAGTTAATTCACCATAATTACTAAAAGCGTTTTTCCGTTTAGATTTTTCATTTAAATAAGTTTCAGGTGCAAAACGATTACCCAAGCGAGGAATAAAATTACTTTGGCTACCCATTAATTGAGCTTTAGCTTCTTGTCTTTTTAATTCAGTACTTTTTAAACTCGGATGATAATAATCAATGCCAGATAATATATCTTCTAATTTTAAAACAGCTGAATTATTGCTTTCGGCTTTAATGCTTAAGCTAAAACTTAGTAATAAAATTATTAAAATCAGGAATTTGCTCAAAGTACTTTTCTGCAAGGGTTTTAAATTAAATTGTCAAAAGTAAGAAATATCAAATTAAATAAAAAAAATCTTAACTCTATTTCTTTTATTTTTCCTCTTTATCAAAATTGAGACTGATAAACCTAGCAAAATAAATTAATCAAAAAGTTCAAATTTAAACCAAAATTATTTTTGAAGTAGTTTATATTAGTTAAAATTTATCAAAATATTTAAAAAATGAATATTCCTTTTGGCGTAAAAATAAATGGTTTGGGAAGCTGTGTTCCTGACAAAATTATAAAAAATCAAGATCTAGAAAGTTTATTTGAAACCAATTCAGAATGGATTGAATCAAGAACAGGTATTTTAGAAAGACGAGTTTGTGAGTTTACACCTGAAAATTCTAGCTCTTTAGATCTTTCAATTAAAGCCGCAAAACAAGCTCTGGGAAATACTTCGGCTGAAGAATTAGACTTAATTATAGTAGCAACTTCAACCCCTGATTTTTTGTATCCGAGTACAGCTTGTAGGTTACAGTCAGCTTTGGGAGCAAAAAATATTTTGGCTTTTGATTTAAGTGCCGCTTGTTCTGGTTTTGTTTTTGCTTTGCAAACAGCGTCTCAATTCATTCAGCTGGGCACAGTTCAAAAAGCTTTGGTAGTTGGAGTTGATATTCATTCTCGTTTTATGGATTGGACAGATCGTTCGACAGCCATTTTATTTGGTGATGGAGCTGGGGCTGTTTTGCTCGAAAAGACTTCGACTGAGAAAAATCAACTATTAGCTCATTCTTTGCATACAGACGGAAGTGGAGCTTGTGAATTATACTTGAAAGCCATTGGCGGACAATTCCCGAACGGAAAAATTGAAAAGCCGCTTGAAACTGTTTTTATGAATGGCAAGAAAATTTATCAGTTTGCCGTCAAAGCTATTCCAAATATTTTGGACAAAATTACGGCTAATATTGGCTTAGAGAGCAAAGATATTGATTATTTAATTTGTCATCAAGCTAATCAGAGAATATTAGATTCGGTGGCAGAAAAACTAAATTGGCCCAAAGAAAAATGTTTGTCTAATATTGCAAAATATGGAAATACTTCAGCCGCTAGCATTCCTTTGGCTTGGCATGAATTTCAAAATCAGCTTGAAGATAATTCTCTTTTGGCTTTGGTTGGCTTTGGAGCTGGTTTAACTTGGGGTGGTCTTTTATGGCGTTGGCAAAAGTTTTAAATATTTCTAATTTATTTTTTCTTAAAGGAATTTAACATTTTTGCCTTTAAACTTTGCGGCTTATTCAATTGATTTAAATTAGCTGGATTATTAAAAATCTGATTTTGCATTCGGCTTTGCACAGTTTCTCTTTCTTTTAATAATTCATTTTCTTTTTGTATTTGTTTTAATCTTTGTTTTTCAGCTTTAGCTTTTTTTCTTTCCTCTTTTTTTAAATCTTTAGAACTAAGGCTGGGCAATTTATTTTTATTATTTTGTGCTTTTTCCCAAAATTTCCAGTCTCTTTTTTTTGTATTATTTAATGTTGGGGATTGTTCATTGAAAGCAGATTGTTGCTGTAATGCTTGTTGTTGATAATCATAAACTTGCTGTGACTGTGGCTGTTGTTGATATAAAGGCTGTTGCTGCGTATTATTATAAGCTTGTGGCTGTTGCTGATATGAAGGCTGTGACTGATATAAAGGTTGCTGTTGAGAATTATACGAATCAGCTAAAACAGCTTGATAACTAAATAAAATTAAAAATAATAATTTACAAATAAACAT
>CANLFK010000052.1 GCA_947489925.1 Candidatus Caenarcanales bacterium | reverse complement strand
TGTCAAAGCTGAGGTTAAACAAATTAATTATCAAAGCAAAAAAGTCATTCTTAAAGATCAAACAGATTTGGACTTTGATTATTTGATTTTGGCTTTGGGTAGTCAAACCAATTATTTTAATATTCCTGGTTTAAAAGAAAATTCAATTGGTTTTATTAATACAAATCAAGTAAAAGAATTGCTGGAAAAGCTCGAAAATAATTTTGCTCAAGCTAAAAATTTAGACCCAAGCTCAGCTGAATATAAAGAGCTTTTGTCGGTTATTGTCGGTGGTGGTGGTTTAACTGGCGTAGAAGTAGCCGCTGAATTGATTTATTATTTAAGTGATTTAGCAAAGAAATACAATTTAAATCCAACACATATTAAAATTTATATTATTGAAGCTTTAAATGCCTTGATGGCAGCTGGAGATAAAGATTTAAGCAATAAAGTAACTGAATTCTTTAAAAAAGAAAAGCAAATTGAATTAGTTTTTGGACAACCAATTGAAGAGGCTTTTGAAGACAGTGTTAGATTAAAAGATGGAAAAATCATTAAAGCTAAAGCCATTGTCTGGACTGGTGGAATTAGAGGAAATGCTTTCTTGGAAAATGAATTTATTGACGAGAATGGAGATTTAAAGAAATTTCCGATTGGAAGAGGATTTAGAATCGAAGTTGATGAATTTTTACGAGTTAAAGAAAGACCAAATACCTATGCAATTGGAGATAATGCCCTTTTCTTAGACCCAGAAACGAAACAGCCTTTTCCTTTGAATGGTCAAGCGGCTTGTAAACATGGAATTGGGGTTGCTCATTATTTGATTTCTGCTATTACTGGCGAAAAGTTGAAAGAGAAAAAATTTGAATTGCAAGGAGTTTTAGTTTCTTTAGGGCCTGAAATTGGTACTGGTGCTTTGGAAATTGGCAAAAAGAAAATAATATTACCTACTGGAAAAATATTAGGAAAAATGTCCAGACAAGTAAAAACCGCTATAGAAGCCAGATATAAATATTTGGATATTAGAAGATAAGATAAATTTATAGATACTTCTTTTCTTTAAGGTATATTTAAATGAAGAATACTTTTAATCAAATTTATCCCGTCTCAATTTTAAATGAAAAATTTTAAATCAAATTTGCCATATTTATTATTAGCCATTTTAGCTATTATCTTGGCTGTTGGAATCACAAAACCCAAAGAATCGGAAGAAATAACTTATAGTGAATTTCGTAAAATCGCCTTTGAGAGCAATAAAAAAGTCGAAAAAGTTTCAATCGATGATAGTAGCAATAAAGTTATACTGCATTTAGCTAATGACAAAATCAAATATGCCAAATTACCCAGAAGCCAAAGTGGCTATATTCAATTAGCTGATGAATTGACAAAGCAAGGTATTAATACAAGCATTGAAGATTCTAAAACTGGTGAAATAATTTCAATTTTACTTTTTCAGATTGGGCCTTTAATTATACTTTTACCTCTTTTATTCTTTATGATGAGAGGTTTACAATCTGGTGGAGGTCAGGCTTTCAATTTTATTAAGAGCAAAGCCAAATTATTAGGTGAACAAAAAACTAAAATAACTTTTGCTAATGTAGCTGGCGTAGACGAAGCAAAGCAAGAATTACAAGAAATAGTTGAATTCTTAAAAGATGGTGAAAAGTTTAGAGCTTTAGGAGCTAAAATACCGAAAGGCGTTTTATTGGTAGGTCCCCCTGGTACGGGTAAAACATTATTAGCTAAAGCCGTAGCTGGTGAAGCTGGCGTTCCATTTTTCAGCATTTCTGGTTCTGATTTTGTTGAAATGTTTGTCGGAGTTGGTGCAAGCCGTGTTAGAGATTTATTTGAGCAAGCCCGCAAACAAGCTCCTTGTATTATATTTGTGGATGAAATTGATGCTGTTGGTCGTCAACGGGGAGTAACTATGGGCGGACATGATGAAAGAGAACAAACTTTAAATCAATTATTAGTTGAAATGGACGGCTTTGAAAGCAGTAATACTAATATTATTTTATTAGCCGCAACTAATAGACCAGATATACTTGACCGTGCTTTAACCAGACCTGGCCGTTTTGATAGACAAGTTATTGTTGATTATCCAGATATTAGGGGTAGAGAGGCTATTTTAAAAGTTCATTCTGAAGGAAAAATTTTAACCTCTGAAATGGATTTAAAGGTTTTAGCAAAAAGAACACCCGGTTTTACTGGTGCAGACTTGGCTAATATGATGAATGAAGCGGCTTTGATTGCGGCTAGCAAAAACAAAAAACAAATTGAAATGCTTGATTTTGAAGAAGCTATTGATAAGGTTTATTTAGGCTCTAAGCGAATGATTAAAGTGCCTTTTCATCAAATGGAAATGATTGCTTATCATGAAACTGGACATGCTTTAATCAGTTTGCTGACTGAAAAAGACGAAACTGGACGGAAAGAAATGCCTTTTCACAAAGTAACTATTATTCCACGCAGTAAAGCAGCTGGCGTTTCATGGAGTATAGACAAAGAAGATCATGTGCATTGGACTAAAAAATCTCTGTCGGCTAGGATTAAAGTCGCTTTGGGTGGTATGGCAGCAGAAGAAATTATTTACAATGATACTTCAACTGGTGTTGTTTCGGATTTACAAAATGCAACAAAAATAGCCAGACGGATGATTACCCAATTTGGCATGAGTGATTTGGGGCCAATTGCATATGGAGAAGAGCGAGAAAGCTTTTTGGGAGATTTTGGTCATTCAAAAGATTATTCAGAAGAAGTAGCCAAACAAATTGACCAAAGAGTAAAAGACTTAATAAATAAATCGTTTGCTGAAGTAAAAGACACCTTAAATACAAATCGTTCTTTAATGGAAGCTGTGGCAACTGAACTTTTGGATAAAGAAACTTTAGAAAGAGATGATGTTTTAGATATTGTTGAGAGAGTTAAAAATAATACATATGACTTTGAAGAAGCCAAAGAGAGGATAAATTTATTGCAAGAAAAAATAAAAAATAAAGAAGAGCAAGAAAATAAAGATCATGAAGAAGAAATAAGAGCAAAGAATGAAGAAGAGGCAAAATCTCAAGACTTGATCTTGGAAAAAGTGAAAGAAGCTTAATTTAATATGAGTAAGCCCATTGCTAATCGATCTATTAAAGACAAGGTTTTTGAACTATTTGAAATTGTCGGTAAAATCGTAGAGCATATTTACTCTAGCCTGAATTATCTTCGTCTAGGAAAAGTTAATAAAAAAGAATTTTGGTCTCAAGCTTATGATACGGCTTGGTGTTCTATTTCGACTGTTATTATTACTAATCTTTCGATTGGAGCAGTTAGTTCTTTGCAGCTAACCAAGCATTTTGCTACTTTTGGAGCTTTAAGTGAAATTGGCGGTACTAATGCTATGGCTCAATTGCGTGAACTAGCACCCGTTATTACTGCCATTGTGGTAACTGGAAGAATTGGCTCTGCTTGGGCGGCTGAAGTTGGAACAATGAAAATTACTGAACAAATTAATGCCTTAAAAGTAATGAAATTAAGCCCAGAATGGTTTATTGTTTGTCCACGAGTATTAGCTTGTATGCTTTCAATGCCAATTTTAAATATTATTGCGATTTTTGCTAGTTTAGTTGGCGGTTATATTGTTGCCAGTTTAATTGCACAGGTAACTGTTATAAGCTATGTAAATTCGATTAAAAACTATGTTGATGTTTATGACTTTATGGTAACCAGTTTTAAAGCTATTTGTTTTGGCGGAATAATTGCTTCTATTGCTTGTAGTTATGGTCTTGAAGCCACTGGTGGAGCGGCAGGTGTTGGTAAATTTACGACTAAAGCGGTGGTGAGTTGTCTTATCTGTCTCTTCGCTTTTAATTATATTTTGTCTTTTATTTTTTATACTTTATTCAAATAAAAAGAAGACTATACAATCTGTACTTTTAAATCTTTGGCCAAAAGCGGAGAAATTGCTATTTCTTGTTCGTTGGAATATAAAATAAAAGACCCCCAAGGCCCATTTTTAACAAAAACCTCTTTTAAAGCTATTCCCCAACGATATAAATTATTTTGTAAATCTGGTTCATTCGATTTAATTATTTGTATTTTTAGATTTTTAACAATTTTGTCTTTCAAAGAACTAAGTGAATAAATCATATTTATTGAGAATCATTTGCATTTAATATTTATAAATTATAATTCCTTTAGACAAGAATAGAAATACAAAATTTAGGGAATTCATCTGATTTTGATTTAGATTAAAAGGAAAACTTTATCTTTATCGATTTTAGTTGGATAAGTTTGAACTTTTACATTGGGGCAATTAGTTGAATATCCATCAATTAAACTAAAACACCAACTATGCCATAAACAGGTAATAGTTTTATTTTCTACTATTCCACTATCCAGCGGAGCTCCAATATGCGGGCAAGAATTTTCAATGGCATAAACTTGATCATCAGGTAATCTAAATAAGGCAATAGATAGATTGTTTACTCTAATTGCCTTACCTTCATTAATTATCAAATCATTTAAATTAGCTATTTCAAGCCAGTTTTCATTCATATAAAACGATTTTTAATTAAAGTTATAATTTGGAAAAAATAATTTTAATTCTCTCTGAGCACTTTCTGGGCTGTCAGACGCATGAATTATATTTTGGTCTATATTTAAAGCAAAATCCCCTCTTATAGTACCTGGAAGGGCTTTTAATGGATCAGTTACGCCTACTACTTTTCGTATAATTTCAATACTATTTTGCCCTTGCCAAGCCATTGCAACAATTTTACCAGAAGTAATAAATTTGATTAAATCTTCAAAAAAAGGTTTGTCTTTATGTTCACCATAATGTTTTTCAGCTAATTCACGGCTTACTTGCATTAATTCAAGGCCAATTAAGTTTAAGTTTAGATTTTCAAATCTTTGTATAATTGTGCCAACCAATTTGCGTGAAGTGCCATCTGGCTTGATTGCAACGAAAGTATTTTGCATGTTTTTTATATTAATAAATATTTTTCTATAATTTTACCTTATTATACAGATCATTCAATTAAATTTAGTTCTGAATAAGCGATTGAAATTATTTTATTCAACCAAGCGTCTAATTGAGGGTTTAGTAAAGGCCCAGCTTTCGGCCAAGTTGCATATGCCAAAAATTCTAAATTGCCAGCCGCTCCCAAAAGTGGTGAATGAATTAATTTTTTTATATCTAAGCCAGCCCTAGCAGCACCAAGTAAAAAATTCTTTAATATTTCAAAATGCAAAACTGGATTGCGTATTAAACCGCTTCTTCCAACTTGGTCTTTGCCAGCTTCAAATTGTGGTTTTATTAAAATTACCATTTCAGACTTATCTTGTCCTTCAAGTAAACCTTGCACCGCTGGAATAACTTTGAGAGCTGAAATAAATGAAACATCAATAGCTGCAAAAGTCGCTTTATGAGTGGGTTCTTCATGAGTATAAAGTCTTTCGGGCAGCAAATAGCGAACATTCATTCTTTCAATTGGCTTAACTTTCTCATTGGTACGCAAGCTCCAAGCTAATTGACCATAACCAGTATCAATAGCATAAATTTTCCCAGCTGAATATTGCAACATACAATCCGTAAATCCACCAGTGGAAGCTCCAATATCTAAGCAAACTTTATTATGCAAATTTATATTAAAAACTTGTATTGCTTCTTGTAATTTATAGCCACCTCTCCCAACAAAGATTTTGCCTCCACCTACTACTTTTATTTTGTCTTCGTCTTCATTAATGGTGATACCCGGTCTTTTAACCAATTTGCCATTCAAATAAACAATAGCCAGTTTTACCGCTTGTTCAGATCTATCGGTTGAATTAAAAAAGTGTTCATTTAAAAAATCAACTAAAGGTCTTTCCTTTGAATTAGCAGTTTTACGAGTCATATTTATTGAGACATTTCTGGAATGAGAGGCATTTCTGGTGGTGGTAAAAACTCTTCATCAGCTTTAATTTCAAAAATACTAGCTAATTTTCCGCCTGTAAAAAAACCATCTTCAGTATAAACAACATCAAGCCTTAAAAGCTTTTGATCCGAGCATAAAACGACAATTCCTTCCTTTGCTCCAGCTGTAACAATAGTACCCGGTTTAACTGATGGCGGATTTGGCATAGAACCAATTGAAACTTGCAATAAATGAACTGGAACTCCTCTGAAAAACGAAATAGCCCCACCATAAACTGGATTAGAAGCCCTTGTCAAAGCTTTTATTTTAGATGAAGAATCTTTAGCCCAGTAAACCATTAAATCGGTAAAATCTGGTTTTTTCTGATAAGCCGCTTTTCTTTCATCTTGCTCAAATAATCTTAGTTTTTTCGGATCATCTAAACAAACTTTAAGCATATAATCGGTTGCTTTTTTGGTTGCAATGGCTAATTTTTGTATATGTTGCCCATAAGTATCTTCACCCGTAATCCGCAAAGCGACTGATCCACCAACAGTTTCGAGACCTTGCATGATTTTGACTTCAACTGGATCAGCTTCATTAAAAGGAATTTCGTCTTTGGTAATATTAACAATTGCTCCTTCATCAAACTCAGCATTCATTTTGTGAACAGTTATGCCACCAAATTCTTCTTGATTAAGTATTTGCCAAAATATTGGATCAGCTCCTCGATAACCTGGTAAAAGACCAGTATGCCAATTAAAAAAGCCATATTTGGGCATTCTTAAGATTTTTTCGGGAATGCGATATGGAAAAGTAATGACAAAAACAATATCTGGCTTGCACTTTTTTAGCCAATTTTCTAATGATCGCTCTTTGTCAGCTGGATTAATCATAGCAAAAGGTATATTATGCGTTTGAGCTAAAACCTGTACCTTAAAGGTGGTTTCGTGCATAATTTGAGGCGTCGCCAAGCCAACCAAAACCTTTTCATTTAATAAGGCTTCGATAGCTGGAAAAGCTAAAGGGTGATTACAAAGTAAGGCTATTTTCATTTTGAATTAATCCTAAACTGAAATTATAAATCTCAAAGATAATTATTTAATTAACATAAAAACTTAAGGTCTTTATTCTTTAAGATTAAACTTCCTAATATTATAAGCATAGGCACTAAAGAATTTGAAATTATGTTTTATTCTTCAATTTCATAAGTTGGCAAAGACATTAACCATTTTTGGCTTGCATCTTCTTCTTCTAGCCAATTTTTAATTCTTTGCATAGTTTCAGCTGAATCTGAATGATTATAACACCATAAAATAATTGTTCTCTCAGAGACATTTCTTTGCAAGGCTAATTTTTTTGTGGCAGCCAAAAACTTGGTTTTATCGGTTTCAGTAACGCATTGATCCATGTCTCCGCCCAAATTATATCCAGCTATTGTCATATTTTTAAGTTTTTTAAGTTAGTTTAAATAATAACTCAAAATATTATTGTCAAGGCGGGATTACTGATAAATCAGAAGGGAAAACCTCTTTAGTAAAGGAATTAAATCTTTATAAGCGGTATGAAAAAATATAACTTTCTCGCTTTTGGATTATGTCTGGTAATAATTTTAATCTTAATCTAAATAATTCTTCGACTAATTTACCTTATTTAAATAATAATCAAGTTATTTCTAATCCAGCTTCTAGTCTTAATTCTGCTAATCAGATTTCTTTTCTTCCAAGTTCTAATGATTCTTGGCAAAGTTCAATTGTAAATCCGCAATATATTAGTTGGGATCAAACGCTCAAACCAAATTTTGCAAATGCCATTGAGAAATTAAGAAATAATACTTCGCTTGTTAGTCCAGACGATAAAATTGGCATTAATCCACAAAATGGTCATATTTTAATTATAGCGGCTGATGGCACTGTTAAAAAATCAATTGATGGGTCAAATCCAGATAATTTAAATTTGTTTTTTCCATTTAATTCTCAAATTTCAAGTTCAATCACCGAAAGCTCAAACCCAAATGATCTTATACAAATTGGTGATAAATTAATTTTTGATGAAAAAACGGGCAAATTTAAAATCGAAAGAAATGGAAAAGAAATTGATCCTAGCGGAAATCTAGCTCCAGTAGGACTAAATGAAGCAAAACAAAATCAAATAAATTCACCAAATGTTCAGGCAGAAGTACAAAGAATAAGTTCGGCTGGACAAACTTTTTCAGCTCTCAACATTTCGCATGGACTGACAACTTCACCAATTGATGTTAATGGCTTAGTGCCTGGTTTAGGCGACCAAACTGGCGCAACTATTGCCGCTGGAATTTATGCTCAGGCTGGTTTATACACACAATTACAAAAAACCATTGCCATTATTAATGAATTAAATACCGCTCCATCTGGCACAACTCCTAATATTAATTTTTCTTATATTGCTGGAAGACCACCTTATGGACAAGACACACCAGAAGGACGAGCAGCACAAAATAAAGTTTTTGCTCAATTAAGAACTAATATAATAGCCCAATTAACCAGAGTTTCTGAACAATTACAAGCCGCCTCTGCTGGGCTGAAACAACAAACAGACTTAGCCGAAAAACATAAAGGAAATCAAGATTCAACGGTTAGTAATTTCATCAAACAAGCTTTTGAAAAAGGCGGATAAAAAGTTTTAAATATTCTTTAATAATCAGGTTTTACCTGCAAAGTTCTTCAAAAGTTAAGCTTATTGATTTTTCCCTAAATTTTCAATGTGCTTACCTTCAGATTTAGGTATAATTCAATTAGTAAATCATAAAGTAAATTATGGAAATTTCAAGCAGTGTGGCTTTATTTGTCGCTGTTGGTACGCAAGTTATTAGCTCATTAGGTCTCTTTTGGGCAGTTACCAGCTCTTTTAATAATCGAATTAATGATGTTGAAAGTAAATTGAATACCAAAATTGACTCTAAATTTGATTCTCTTTCTAAAGAAATTAATGAAGTAAAAAAAGAAGTTAATGAAATAAAAGTAGAACAAGCAAAAATTGAAGGTCGTTTATCTTCTTTAGAACAAACTGTCCGCTATATCTTAGATTGTTTTCCTAGACCCAGATTGGCTATTCAAAATCCACAAGATAATCAATAATTTAAATTAATTAAAAATTTACTTCTTTAGAGCATTCATTGAGAGGAGTATTTAATCCATTTATGATAGATTGTTTAATTTCTGGATTTTTTGATAAATAATCTGTATCGGTTTCTTCTTTTATTTTGTTTTTCAGAAAAAGAATAAAATCAAATACTTCTTTCTGGTATTGAAGGGGCAAAGAGTCTATTTCACTTGTAATTTTATCCGAAAACATAATCTACTTTTTCAAACCAATATAAATTTAATATACACTGTAATACTTATTTATTACTAAAATATTATCTAATCTTTAACAATCTCGTCTTCCTTCTAAGGCTCGGGCTAAAGTTAATTCATCAGTTTGTTCAATGTCTGCTCCGACTGACAGTCCAAAAGCCAAACGAGTAACTTTATTGACTAAAGGTTTTAATAAACGGGTTAAATATAAAGTAGTGGCTTCGCCTTCAGTAGATGGACTGAGAGCTAAAATAATTTCTTCAACTTCTTCTTCATCGGTGGATAAACGCTGGACAAGTTCTTTAATTTTTAAATTGTCAGGGCCAATTCCGTCCATTGGTGAGATTAAGCCATGCAAAACATGATAAAGTCCTTTAAATTCTAAGGTTCTTTCTAGGGCAGACAAATCTTTAATGCCAGCGACAATGCAAATAGTTTTTTTTTGTCTTTTAGGATTAGCACAAATGCCGCATAAGTCTTGCCCAGTACTAAAATTAAAACAACTTGGACAATAATTAATATCAGTGCTGGCTTTTAAAAGGGTTTCAGCAAATTTTTTAATATCTTCTTTGCTCCAACTTAAAAGCTGAAAAGCTAATCGCTGAGCGGATTTTGAACCGACACCCGGTAATTTGCGAAATTGCTCAATTAATTCGGCTAAAGGTAAAACATAATTCACAGCTAATAAAATTTTTAGTAATTTGAAATATCTATTATAGATACTGCTTGACGACCTTGCTCACTAATATATAATTTTCGGTCTGATTTTAAAAATAAAGCATATGGTTTTTGTAAATTATTAATTAAAATTTTTGCTTTTTTGCTTTCTAAATCAAGAGAGGTAATATTTCCAGATTTATAATTAGCAATTAAAAGACTTTTCTTTTGGGCATCATAGATAATGTCGGAAGGACCAGAAATTAAATCACCTTGAATAATAATTTGTCTTTCTCCTGCTTTTGAGACTTTTTCAATTACATTTGTCGAAAAATTGGCAATATAAATATTTTCATTATTGTCAGAAGCAATGCCAGTCGGCGTATTAAAATTTAAGCTATTGGCAGAATATAAACCTTTGCTTGCTTTTAAAATTGGCGGAATTTGTTGGTCTTTTTTGGGTTCATCGGGTTCTTTAGTTTTTTGAGCCTTTTGTAATTGTTCGGAAACAAAGTTGTATCTTTTTTCGGTTTTGGGTGTTTTTTCCAACTCTTTTTCGGCATTTAGAAAGTCTTTAAGCGAAATCAAAGTCAAAACTTTTTCTAATCTGGCTTCATGATCGGCTGGATTAATTTGTAAAAGCTGTTGATAAGCAAAATAAGCATCATTATATTTATGTTTGGCACGGTAAATCGAACCCAAGTTAAATAAAGCGGTGGCAAATTTTGGTTCAATTTCTAAGGCTCTTTTTAAATAAATAATAGCTGTTTCATAATTTTTCTCTGAAGCTACCTGAACAGCCAATTCGCATAAATGAAAAGCTTGAGCATTAACTTTTTTTTGTCTTTTAACTTCGGCTGAAAAAATGCCCAAAGCATTAAAGCTCAAAATAAGCAAAAGCCCTAACTTTAAAGATATACAATTATTTACTTTTAATTTCATACTGAGTGAATACAATAAAACCATATGACTTAATTTAAAAGTTTTAGTGCCATTTTTTTACTTAAATTATGATAATCTCAAGTATTAATTAACTGTTTTATATTTCATAAATTTTTATATGCAAGCTACCGTTGAAAATCTTGATACCGCAAAAGTTAAACTTGTTTTAGACTTTGAAGCCGATGAAGTTCAAAAAGCCTATAATCAAGTTTTAAAATCAGTTTCCAAAGATGTGAAAATACCGGGTTTCAGACCGGGTCAAGTGCCAAAAAATATTTTAGAAAGCCGTCTTCAGCCATTGGTAGTAAAACAATATGTTTTGGAAAAATTAGTAGAAAATAATTTGGAAAAAACTTTAAAAGAAAAAAACTTAAAAATATTTTCACAGCCAATGCTGGAAGAGTTTGACCGAGAATTTGTCTATGATAAAAATTTAAGTTTACCTTTTACAGTCGAATTAATTCCAAGCTTAAATGAAAATCCTTCTTACAAAGGGCAAAAAATTGTCGTTCTGGAAGAAGAGCTAGATGTCGAAGCTGAAATTCCCAAACAATTAACAATATTAGCCAAAGCCAAAGGTGAATTACTTGAAGATGTTGAAATAGTTGAAGAATTTGACAGAATTTCAATTGATTATGAAGGAAAATTCACCGACAATTCTTTTATGCCAGACGCAAAAGGCAAAAATAAAACAGTTACTGTAACCGAAAAAAACTTTGCACCGGGTTTATTAAACAAATTAATTGGTTGCAAAAAAGGCGAAGAAAAAGAAATTACAATTACTTTCCCTGAATATTATGTTGACGGAGCTTTTGCTGGTAAAGAAGCCTCTTTTAAAGTGAAAATCAATAATATAAGCAGACAAAAACCTTTAGTAATTGATGACGAATTAGCCAAGCAATTTGATTGCGAAAACTTAGAAGCATTAAAAGAAAAAATAAAAAAAGAATACGAAGAAGAAATACAAAAAGAAGCTTTATACGCTAAAAATTTGGCAATTATAAATCATATTGCTGAAGCTAATCCGCTAGAAATACCAGCTTGGTTAAATGAAAAAATATCTGCTAATTATACTAAAGTTTTAGAACAAGATGAAGAGCATGTACATGATGAAAACTTTGACCACGATCACGACCATGATGATGAAGACGAAGAAAACCACGAAAATAAAAAAGAATATACGCTTGAACTGACACCTTTACTCAAAAAGCAAATTCTAAATAAAGCTAAAGTTGAAATATTCTTTTTGCACTTATTAGACTTAGAAAAAGTACCAATTAATAATGAAGAATTTTCACAATCTATAAAATTTCAGGATATGTATTATAAGCAGATTTATAAAAAACCTTTGCCAGATAAATATAAACAACAGTTATTTGTGCAATTTGTTTTTAAATCGACTTTGAATTGGTTGGTTGATAATAATGAATTCGAGATTATTAAAGTTAAGCCAGATTCTAATAGTGAAGATAAAATCAAACTTGAAAAAATAGCGGCTGAAATGGCTTTAGCTTTGGAAGATTAAGTTTTTTATATAAAATGATGGATTTCATTGAATTAAAGAATATTAGTAAAACTTATAATAATCAAGAAGAAAGTGCCTTGAGAGAGGTTGATTTGAGCATTGAGACAGGACAATTTATTGCTTTAACTGGTGAATCTGGGGCTGGCAAAACTTCTCTTTTAAATATTTTAGGTTTAATTGATCAACCTTCTAGCGGTGAATATTTATTTGAAGGAATTTCAGTTTCTAAATTTTCGGAAGACGAAAGAACTTTGTTTAGACGGCAAAAATTAGGTTTTATTTTTCAATTCTTTAATTTATTTGATTCGCTTAATGTTTCAGATAATGTTGCTATTCCACTTTATTTAAATGGCATGAAAAGTACCAAAGCTTTAGTGCGGGAAAAACTGGCTCAAATTGGCATTTCAGAATTACAAGACAGACCTTTAAATACCTTATCGGGGGGTCAATTACAAAGAGTAGCCATTGCAAGGGCAATAGTACATAAGCCCAAATTAATTTTAGCCGATGAACCAACAGGTAATTTGGACAGTAAAAACGCTTTGGCTATTTTAGAGCTTTTAAACAGGCTAAAAAAAGAAGAAAATATAACTATTATTATGGCAACACATAGCTCGCAAGCTTCTAATATGGCGGATCAAGTTTATCAAGTAATTGATGGTAATCTGACAAAAATTGCCCCTCTCACAATTCAGGCAGTTTAAATTAAATTTGCAAGCCTTCTAATTGTTTAATGCCAGAAATTAAATCATTCATCACCCGCACGGTTAGGCTTAATTTCTGTTCGGCTTCAGACATTTGCATCATTAATTCAGCCGAGTCAAATTCTTTTTTGCCAGACAACATATCTTTTGCTAGTTGATTTGGTTCTTGCACTTCTGTCGAAACTTTATTTAACATTTGTGAAAAAGTATCAGCTAAGGTTTTATTTTGTGTGCTGGTTGGACTGGGGCTTTCAATAGTTGGA
>CANLFK010000051.1 GCA_947489925.1 Candidatus Caenarcanales bacterium | reverse complement strand
GAGCTGGATTACAAAGAATAAATAATATTAACAAAATATATAAAAGGTTTTTCATTTTAATTTACATTTGTTTTACCAATCACTAGAACTACCGCCCCCGCCAGAGCTACCTCCACCAAAGCCACCAAACGAATCATTATTACTATCATTACTGTTATGGTAATTACTTTGTGTATAACCGCCACCAGCCCACCAAGAGGTAGTCCCAGCTTTTTTATACTCTTTTGAAACAATATAATCTAATAATAAGCCCAAAATAATTAAAACTGGTGTTAATAATAAAAGATTAGCTGAAACAAAAATAGTAATCAAAATACCAATTAAGCCACCAACTACTCCACCAAGCCACCAAGATTTACTACGAGCTAAAATAGAAACTAACCATTGAAAACCAATAAATGCAAAAAATAATAAACCAAACCAATTAGTTTTTTCTGGTTCTGGCTCAGGTACGATTGAAACTGAGGATATGAGAGCTTCAATTATTTTATCAGTACCAGCTTTAATACCAGTATAATAATCAGCTTTTTTAAAATAAGGTTTAACGGTATCATTTAAAATCCAATTTGATTCTAGGTCTGTCAAATCACCTTCTAAGCCATAACCTACTTCAATTCTCATTTTACGATCTTTCAATGAAATTAAAAATAATACTCCATTATCTTTTTTCTTTTTGCCAATTTTCCAAGTATTAAATATCTTTTCAGCCGCAGTTTCAACTGTTTCATCATCTAAACTATCAATAATCACAACCGTTAATTCATTGCCAGTTTTCTTTTCATATTCAGTGAGCTCAGTATTTAATTGTACTTTTTGTTCGGTAGTTAAAGTATTGGTATAATCATTCAAAAAGCCCTCATATTGCGGTACTGTAAAGGCATTTGCTATCTGAACAATAAAACAAAAACTAAATACTAATAAACCAAAACTAATTAGCTTTTTCATTATTATCAAAATTTACTTTCGGGGCATTTTTGGCTTCAGCCGTACTCACAGCAAATAATTCGGCTGGTTTAAAACCTAAAAATCCAGCAATTAAACTGGCTGGGAAAGAACGAACCTGAATATTAAAATTTTTCGCAATATCATTGTAACGCTTTCTTTCTACACTGATTCGGTTTTCTGTGCCTTCTAGTTCAACCATTAAGGATTTAAATAATTCAGATGAAGTGAGAGTAGGATAATTTTCAGTTATGACCATTAAACGCCCCAAAGCAGATTCAACCTGATTAGCCGCTTGTATTTTATCATTCATGGTAGTTGCACCACTATAATGAGTACGAGCTTGGGCAATTTCACCAATAACTTCTTTTTCTTGTTTGGCAAAGCCTTTGGTGGTACTAACTAAATTTGGTATTAAATCAAATCTTCTTTGATAAGAAACTTCAACTTGAGACCATTGAGTTTTAACTTCTTCATTAGATTGAACTAGCCCATTATATGAACCAACAATCCACAAGCCTAATAAGCCTAAAACTGCCAAAACTGGAATTAGAATTTTCATTTGTAATTATTTTTATTTAAACAAGAGAATTTGCATTATAAACTAAATTATCGAACTCACATTATTTAAAATTTATCGTTGCTATATTAAATCACTTAAAGAAACAAGCTGAGAATAATAATTATTTAATTCCATAAGTTCTTCATGAGAGCCAGCTTCTTTAATTTTGCCATTTTGTAAAACTAAAATTTTATTGCATTCTTTTACTAAATTAAGACGATGAGCTATAAAAATAACTGTTTTTCCACTGTGAATAATTTTTTGAACGGCTTTAGTAACAATTTGTTCAGTGTAAGCGTCTAGGCTAGCAGTTGCTTCATCTAAAATTAAAACCTTAGAATTTTGAATCAAAGCCCTTGTTAAAGAAATTAATTGTTTTTGTCCACTTGATAAGTCTACGCCCCCTTCTCTTAATTCAGTATTAAAACCATCTTTCAAATTGCTGATTAATTCCAGAAGTCCTGTTTCTTCAGCTATATTTTTTAATTGTTGATCAGAAAAGTCAGTTTTATTTAAAAGCAAATTGTCTTTGATCGAACCGCTAAAAAGAAAACTCCTTTGTGGAATCATTAATATATTTTGTCTAATTACTGACGGGTCTAATTCAGTTAAGTCAGTGTTTTCAATTATAATTTTTCCTTGAGTTGGATCGTAAAAGCGGCATAATAATTTAATTAAAGTGCTTTTCCCAGAACCAGTTTGTCCAACTATTCCCAAGCTATGACCTTCTTCTAAGTTAAAACTAATATTTTCTAGTGCATAATTGCCTTCAGCTTTATACTTAAAATAAACTTGCTCAAATTTTAAATTCAACCTCTCTGGGAAAGCCTTAGTGGAAGCAATATTATTAATTAAAAATTTGTTTTCAGTTGAAAGTAATTCACTTATTCGATTTGCTGCTGTAAAACCAGACTGAAAAACCGAAAACTTTTCACTTAAGCTTCTAATTGGACCAAATAATATTTGTGTATAACCAACAAAAGCAATTAATTTACCAGCTGAAATATGAAAGCCATTTTTAAGGAAAATCAAAGTTGAAATAATTACTAAAATAATAGCCAAAATACTGATTAATTCAATTACTGCCGAGAATAAAGAATCTGCAAAAATATATTTATTATTGGCTTTAATGTATTGCAAAGTTACTTCCGCAAATTCACGGCTTAAATTCCGAAATTGATTGAAAAGTTTAATGACTTTTAGCCCCAAAAGGCTTTCCTGAAATAAACTATTTAATTGTCCTAATTGTTTACGAGATTCTAAATTGGCTTTCTGATAGTCTTTTTCAAATAATTTAGTTAATAAAATTAAAATTGGCAATAAAATAATTTGTATTAAAGCTAATTTCCAATCAATATAAAACATAAAAATAATAATACCCATCAAACAAAAAATATCATTTGCACCGCCAACCAAACCCGAAGAAAATGTTTCACTGAGAGCTTCAATATCACTAGTTAATCTTGTTAATAATTTACCAACTTGATTCTGTTCAAAAAAGTCAATTGAAAGACTTTGTAAATGAGAAAATAATTTAGTTCTAATTGAAAAAACAAATTTTTGTCCAATCTCTTGTACTAATGAGTTTTGCCAAACTTTAAAACCAAATAATATTAAAATGCTTGCCCCGATTAAAACTGGATACAAATAAATATTATTTTCGCTTTGATTTACTTTATTTAATTTTTCAATTGTTAATTGTAATAAATAAGGTTGGACACCCTGCAAAAAAGCTATAACTGGAACACTTGCAAATATTAATATTAAAGTTTTCTTAAACGGCTTCAGGAAAGGAATTAATTGTTTTAAAGAATTAGTTTGGCTCATTTATAATTCAGCTAATTTTATTTAATTTTATCCTAGAATCTTAGCAAATCAGCTTTCAGAAAGATTAATTTAATTTATTCAATTATTTAAATCACAAAAATAACACAGCTACTGAAAGAAATTATTTACTGTAAATAAAAACACTCCTGAATCACAGATGGACGCAGATAAAAAGATGACACAGATAGTTTAGAAATCGTCTTTCCGCTTTGAGAAAGCTTTATTTTGGCTAGAAAACTATAAATAAAATATCTGTGAAATCCGTGTTATGTTTACCAATCTGCGATTTAAAGATTTGTATGCTGCTTACCAACATGCTGAAGTATCTGTTCAAGAGTCATATCAGATGTCAGTATATCTTTATAGTTAGGGATGATTTACTAATTTTTGTTGAAGACTCTCCGTAGCTGTCTGGTCAGAGTTAGAACGATATGGCAATTTTCCTTCACCAGTCCTCTCGGCTGATTTCACTTTCTTACTTGCAGAAGTACAAGCAAGAAGTTTATTAAGAGGACTATTAATTTTCATTTTTTCTAAACTTAAGTTTGCTACTAGGCATAGATTATTCTATATTAACTCATTCATAACTTCAATAATTTTTTAAAAATAAATAAGGTTTGACACCCTGCAAAAATACAACTAAATTAAAAACACAATATGCCTACTCAAAAAATTGTTTTCAGCTCTTTAAAAGAACCATGTCCAAGATTTAAAAATTTTCAGGTATTTATTTAAAGTTTTTTTAGCTTTGATTAAAACTTTACAAAGCGTAAATCCAGTATATCTTTGAATCCTGTAAATCCTCATTCAGAGAGTGGGAAAACTGTAAATAAATATCTGTGAAATCCGTATAATCTGTGGTAATCTACAATTCAGATAAAATAAATAAGGTCTAACACCCTGCATTATTATTTAATAATTTTTTACTAACTTCCTAAAATTACCCCTTGCAAGTTAAATTTTCCTGACTTATAGCTTTAAGAGCTTTATTTCCAAGTTCAAAACAAAATAATAAATAGAACCAATCAATCAATAGGATAATTTGTCTTCTCTAAAATAAGTCTAATTAACTCTCTAAATGCTTAAAAAACAGAAAACTCTTAACCTACAAGATATTCTTTAAACTTTATCAAATATTTTTTATCAAATTGGTAATTTCTATTAGTTTTTGCTTACAAATTTGTTCTGAAACGCTTTCTAATGTTAAACGCAATAAAGGCTCGGTATTACTTTGTCTTAAATTGAACCACCAATCCTTATATTTAATTGATAATCCATCTAAATAGTGAGTTTCCAGAGCATCAACACTGTAAGTATTTTCAATTAACTTAACTATTTGACTAGTATTATTGACCTTAAAACTGATTTCATTAGTAGAAAAGTACTTTTTAAAAGGCTTTATTATATTACTCAATTTAGAATTATTATCTGAAGAAAGTATATTAATTACTTTGATTAATGCCATTAAGCCAGAATCAGTATAAAAGCAATCTTTAAAGTAATAATGACCAGAAAGTTCCCCGCCAAAAACAGAATGATTATCTTTCATAGCTTTTTTCATAAAAGAATGTCCAACTCGCCCTGCTAAAGGAATTCCTCCATTTTCTTCTATTACTTCTTTAACGACAGCAGAACTTCTTAAATCATATAAAATAGTTTGTTTTGGGTATTGTTGTAAAAAGTCTTTGGCGAGCAGAGCTACGATTAAATCACTAGAAATAAAACTTCCGTTTTCATCAACAAAAACACAGCGATCAGCATCACCATCAAAGGCTACTCCAAAATCAGCACCATCTTTTTTAATTTTTTCTTTTAAAATAACTAAATTCTCTTCCTTCATCGGATCTGGAGGATGATTCGGGAAATTTCCATCCAATTCCCAAAATAAAGGAATAATTTCGGCTTTATCGCCTAATAATTCTTTAAATGCTGGCAGAAAATGTCCAGCCATGCCATTACCCGCATCAATAACTATTTTTAATTTTCTATTACTCGTATCAATAAACTGCTTCATGAAGTCTAGGTAGTCAATTAATAAATCATTTTTTATTGTATTTTGTTGAGAATTATTAACTGCGTTTTGCTCAAAAGAATGAGTTTCAATAAAATCTTCTACTTCTTTTAGACCGCTGTCTAATCCAATAGGAGATGCCATTATTCCACTAACTTTGAAACCATTATACTTAGGTCCATTGTGCGAAGCTGTTACTTGCACGCTGCCCTCTGCTTTTAAGTGAACATTTGCCCAATAATTCATCGGAGTAGAGGCAAGTCCAATTGAAATTGTAGAACAGCCACCTTGATTAAGCCCTTTAATTAAACTTTCAGTAATATCCAAAGAATGAGTACGAGCATCATGACTAACTACAATGGGACATTTGCCAGCAAAAACTTTAACCGCAAGACCAAAGCCTATTTTATAAGCTAAATCAATTGTTAATTCCGAGCCGACAATTCCACGAATATCATATGCTTTAAAAATACTTTGCATTTTAATTTTTCACCTCGTTTCTTCCATATATGTCTTCAAACCGAACTATATCATCTTCTTCTAAATATGAACCTGACTGAACTTCTATTAATTGTAAAGGAGTTTTACCCGGATTTCTGAGCCTATGTTTTGCACCGATTGGAATATAAGTGGATTGATTTTCTGATAGTATCTGAACCGAATCATTAACAGTAACTTCGGCAGTACCTTTTACGACAATCCAATGCTCAGAACGATGATAATGCATTTGCAAAGATAATGAACCGCCAGGATTTACAGTAATTCTTTTAACTTTAAAATTATCATATTCATCAAGTACTTCATAATGCCCCCAAGGACGATAAGCTTTGGTATGTATACTGCCTTCCGTTCTCTTTTTTACTTTTAACTCTTCTACAATTTCTTTAATTTCATTTTCTTTACCTCGTTTAGTAATTAAAATAGCATCATCTGTTTCAACAATAACTAAATCATCAATACCAGCCGTTGCAATTAATCTACTTGTTGACTGAATAAAGTTATTACGAGAAGAAACAATAAAAGCATCTCCTTTAGTTACATTTCCTTCAATGTCTTTAGGGCTGATTTCCCACAAAGATGACCAAGAACCAATATCACTCCATCCGACATCCAAAATACTACATACAATTTTATCTGTTTTTTCTATTAAAGCATAATCAATTGAGATTGAAGGACATTTCTCAAAATATTCTTTATTGACCTTTAAGGAATTACCATCTTCGGTTGAATTTTCTAATGATTTTTGACAAATATCTATAATTTCTGGATTGTATTTTGTCATTTCTTCTAAAAAAGTATTTGCTTTAAAAAGAAAAATTCCTCCATTCCAAAAGTAATTATCAGATTCAAAATATGTTCTTGCTTTAGCTAAGTCTGGCTTTTCTACAAATTTTTCAACCGTAAATATTTGACCTTCTTTGAGTACTTCTCCTGTTTTGATATAACCATAATTAGTATTTGGATTACTTGGTTTAATACCAAAAATTACAATTTGTCCATTTTCAGCAAATTCAATAGATTCTTTAATAGATTGTATAAATTGTAATTGATCCTGAATTACTTGATCAGCCGATAAAATTAATAATAATGCGTCTGGATTATCTTTGATTAGTTTTAAAGCCGCAATTGTAATAGCCGGTGCAGTATTTCTTCCTAAAGGTTCTAGTATTAAATTAAAATTATTAATCTGAATATCTTTTAATTGTTCAGTTACCAAAAAACGGTGATCATCATTGCAAATAACTGTTAAAGGATTAGAAGAAGATAATACATTAACTCTATTGGCAACCTCTTGAATTAAAGTATGATTAGAGCATAATTTGAGAAATTGTTTGGGCAGAGATTTTCTAGAAAGAGGCCATAATCTCTCACCACTGCCCCCCGATAAAATAACTGGATAAATTGCATTTTCTTTCATGAAAGTTGGAATTCCTAAAATAGTTTTTAATTGAAATTATTACATTCTTAAAAAGTAAAGTAATTTATAGATTTTAATATTTTTTCTTAACAATGAGTTAAACTATTAAAAAATTTCTTTGATTTTAAAAATTAGCAAAATGAAAAAAACAGCACTAATTACGGGTATTACTGGTCAAGATGGTTCTTATTTGTCGGAATTATTATTAAGCAAAGGCTATGAAGTTCATGGAATAGTAAGAAGATCTAGCACTTCATCTAATTTAAGCAGAATTGAACATATACTTGGCAAAATTACTTTGCATAATGGAGATTTAACTGATTCTTGCAGGTTAGCTCAAATTGTAAGAGAAGCAAATCCAGATGAAGTTTATAATTTAGCCGCTCAAAGTCATGTTCATGTCTCATTTGAAAAACCTGAATATACTCTTCAAACAGATGGTGCTGGTGTTTTAAGACTACTTGAAGCAATTAAAGCTCAAATGGAATTAAGTGGCAAACAAATCAAATTTTATCAGGCTGGAACATCTGAATTATATGGCTCAACACCGCCACCACAAAGTGAAACAACTCCTTTTTACCCTCGCAGTCCATACGCTTGTGCAAAATTGTACGCCCACTGGCAAGTGATTAATTATCGTGAAAGTTATAATATGTTTGCTTGTAATGGAATTCTTTTTAATCATGAAAGTGAAAGAAGAGGAGAAGAATTTGTTACACGAAAAATAACCAGAGCGGCCACTAGAATTAAACTTGGTTTGCAGAATGAATTGAAACTAGGAAATTTAGATTCTAAGAGAGATTGGGGTTTTGCGGGAGATTATGTAGAGGCAATGTGGTTAATGCTTCAACAAGATAAGCCAGACGATTATGTGGTTGCTACTGGTGAAAGTCGTACTGTAAGAGAATTTTGTGAAATAGCTTTTTCTTCACTGGGACTAAATTATGAAGATTATGTAAAAGTAGATCCAAAGTTTTTCAGACCAGCAGAAGTAGATTATTTATTAGGAGATCCAAGCAAAATTAAAGCAAAATTAAATTGGAGTCCTAAAACATCTTTCAAACAATTAGTAGAAAGAATGATTGAAGGGGATTTGAAATTAGCTCAAATGGATCAATACATTATTAATCAGTCTAAACAATTAGTGAAATAAAGCGAAAAACCATGGATAATTCTTATTGTTTAGCTTCATCAACTTGGAATGAATCAGAATATAATGCAATGCAAAAAGTTATTGATTCTGGAATGTTTACAATGGGCAAGGAAGTAAACTCTTTTGAAAAAGCTTTTGCTCAGTTCCATAATGCTAAGTATGCATTAATGGTTAATTCTGGTTCATCTGCAAATCTTTTAATGATAGCTTCATTATTTTATACAAATGACAAAACAAAAAGACTTAAAGCTGGAGATGAAGTAATTGTACCAGCTGTTTCTTGGTCTACAACATATTCACCATTACATCAGTATGGCTTAAAAATTAAATTTGTAGATATTGATTTAGAGACCTTAAATTACGATCTAGAAGCTCTTAAAAAAGCTATATCACCTCAAACCAAATGTATTTTATGTGTAAATCTGCTAGGTAATCCGAATAATTTTGATGAAATAAAAACTATTGCTGGTAAAGATATTATTATTTTAGAGGATAATTGCGAATCACTAGCAGCAAAGTATAAAGGAAAGTATGCTGGTACTTTTGGACTTATGGGCACTTATAGTTCTTTTTTCTCTCACCATATTTCAACCATGGAAGGCGGTTTAATTACGACCGATGACGAAGAACTATATCACATACTACTCTGCCTGCGTGCACATGGCTGGACAAGACATTTACCTGAAAATAATAAACTTGACCAAACAAAACAAGAAGAACCTTTTTATGAATATTTCCGTTTTATTTTACCTGGATACAATGTTAGACCGGGTGAGCTTAATGGAGCATTAGGAACTGAACAATTAAAGAAATTACCTGCAATTATAGAAGAAAGAAGAAAAAATGCTGAAATATTCCAAAAATTATTTGCTGATCATGAATTATTTTATATACAAAAAGAAGTAGGAGAAAGTAGTTGGTTTGGGTTTTCGCTGATTATCAAAGAGAATGTTTCAATTTCAAGACAAACCATATTAAAAATCTTGAGTGAAAATAATATTGAATACAGACCAATAGTAGCTGGTAATTTCACTAAAAATCCGACAATTGAGTGGTTTAACTATGAAATATTTGAAGAATTAAAAAATGCTGATATTTTAGATAAAAATGGTTTCTTTATTGGTAATCATCATTTCTGCATAGAAGAACAATTATTGAAATTACATTCTGTGCTTTTACCAGCTAATTTAAAAGTAATAAAATAATATGCAAAAAGCTTTAATTACAGGCATAAATGGTCAAGATGGTGCTTATTTGTGTAAATTACTTTTAGCAAAAGGCTATCATATCGTAGGAAGTTATAGGTTAAATCAAAATTCAGATAACTCTCTTAAGAATTTGATTTCTTTGAATATTGATATTAATTCTCCTCAAATTGAATTAATTAATTTAGATTTAACTGATTTAAATGCAATTAGTAATTTGGTAGAAAAATACAAACCAGATGAATTATATAACTTAGCCGCTTTCACAAATACAAGCCAAATTAATCCAAATATTATTGAAATAAACACAATTAATGGCTTAAGTGTTGCTAAGTTATTAGAATCAATTGAAAAATATTCCCCTCAAACTAAGTTCTGTCAGGCTTCTAGTGCCTATATATTTGCTCCTTCGACCGAATTATTAATAGAAGAGAGTCCTTTTAATCCTCTTAATTTGTATGGAATATCTAAGTTAAATGCTCATTTAAGTACAAATTATTTTAGAACAAAAGGACTTTTTGCTTGTAATGCGATTTTGTTTAATCATGAATCACCATTAAAAACAGATCAATTTGTCTTTAGAAAAGTGGTTAAAACCCTTTATGAAATCAAAGTTGGAATAAAAGATAAACTTTCTTTGGGAAATATTGACTCCTGTCGTGATTGGGGCTATGCGGCTGATTATGTAGAGGCTATGTGGCTTATGCTTCAACAAAACAAGCCTGAAGATTTTATAATTGCAACAGGTAAAAAGCACTCTGTCAGAGATATTATTCAAGCAACTTTACAAGAATTGGATTTTCAAGTTGAATGGCAAGGTCAAAATGAAGAAGAAATTTGCATTGATACAAAAACAAAAAAGGTTTTAATTCAAATTAATAAAGATTTTTATAGACCAAATGAAAATGTATCTTTGATTGGAGATTCAAGCAAAGCAAAGAAAATCTTAAAATGGATACCTAAAACTAGCTTTAATGATTTAGTTTATAAAATGATAAAAGCAGAGAAAGATAAAAATCTTATTTAAAATTATTCGCAAAGTAGCTCTCAAATTTGGAATTTCCTTTATAGATCCAGATTTGCTTTTGACCACACTGAAAAGTCTGATTAGGTTCACCAAAAGATTTAATTAATTTATCTTTGTCAAATTGCCATCCTTCTGGGGCTTTTGGATCATAAATAATAAAATCAAATTTCTTTTTATACCAATCAATATTATTTATCCAATGAAACATATTTACTGGGTTGTTTTGAGGATGTGGAGTACTAGCTACAACAAATAAATCTTTTTTAGAAAACATTGTAACTATTTTACTATCCCAATATTGTGCTAATCCGTTTTTAATCTGATATTTAGCTACATTCTTGTCTAAACAACTTACTAAAGAAGGCTGATAATTATTAATTAGTTTAAGATTATTTATATTAGATAAAGGAAAGTACAATCCAATACCTAAAATAATACTTATTATTGAATATAAAATCTTTATATTTTTTTCGCTGAATTGAAATATGAATAAAAAACATGCAAAATAAGGAATAAAAACAATAGATAATAAATATCTAAAACAAGAATGAAAAGAAAAAGGAGCATACATTCCTGAAAGTATAACTGCCGCTATATTGCAGATAATCATAAGGATTGCAAATATTAAAAATGTTTCAATTTTCAAAGATAGTTTTTTCTTTAATAGTAAATTTTTAATAAAAACAAAAAAACATGTACCAATAAAAAAGAATATAAATATTGTTAGTATGGGTGAAGAAATACTATCATGTAATAAAGCTGTAAAAGAACTTTTTGCCGCTTGCACCTTATCTACTCTTGAAAGATGATCATGCAATGCTCTATAGTGTATTAAAAACCTTGCTAATATCTTTGATAATAATAAACTACTTGAAATTATAATAACAAAAAACTTAATCTGATTAAATTCAATTCTTTTTAATAGAAATAAAACAATTAAAGTTGCAAAGAATGGAAAAGCAAATTGTACAAAGTATATTAAATCAGAGAAAAATGCAATAAAACTTACTATAAACAAAAATAAATAAATCATTCTTCTTTCTATCAAAGATATATTATTTTGAAGAGCTTTTAATGAAAGAAAAAAAGATAAAAAACAAAATAATAAAGCTCCAATATGATAACCAGGTAACATAAAAGGTACACTTGCATTAAACTCATTTGAAGGAAAGATTTGTCTTATTACAACAAATACAACTCCAAATGAAATAAAAGAATAAACAAAAGGTAAAATCTGAGAATTGTTTTTTTTATACTTAGAGAAAATAAATCCAATTACAATCGAACATAAGCTAATACAGGCAAATTGTGTAAGTTGAAGAGAAATTTGAAAGTCTTTAATGAATGATTGCAAAAGAAAATAAATAAGCATCTCTGGAAAGAAAAAAGGAGCTGGAGTAAGCTTCCAACCAGAATAATGAGCCCCATCTATAAATAAATCTTTATACAAAGACGGTAAGTACATTGTATCTGAATTGTAAAATACATTATTTAAACCAACTAAGAAATCCTGCACATACAGCCAACTAAAGACATAAAATAGCAAAGATATTAATAATAAAAGAATTTCTATAATAAAAGAACTATACTTCTCTTTATTTGTAATATTCATTTTAGGTTAGACAATAGGTATTAAAAGCTTTTTGATTTTTTCCATATTCTCATTAAACCATTAAAAGAGTCAATTATTTCCTTTAAATTAACAGAACTTTCGCCTCTGACTCTATTAATAAAAACCGTTGGAAATTCACCTATTTTAAAATTCCTTTTATTTAATAAAACCAAAATATCACTAAGCAAAATAAAACCTTTTAAGTCTCTGTCAGCATTTTTAATGATTTCTTCTATTGATCTTTTAGAATAAATTCTATATCCATTAGTGTAATCAGAAATAGGAATTTGTAGTAAAAATCTAGCTAAATAATTGGCAAGTCTTGAAAAAATTCTTCTTTGAATAGGCCAATTGACAATTTTACTTTCTTTTAAATATCTACTTCCTATTAATAAATCTAATTTATTTGAATGAAAATGATTTAAAAGTGCTGGTAATTCTTCTGGTCTATGAGATGAATCTGCATCCATTTCGATAAAACAAGAAAATTGCTCATTAGTACTTAAGGTCTCAAATCCTTGTAATACAGCAGATCCTCTTCCTTCTTTTTTCTTTCGCCAAATAACTTCCACATTTGAATAATTTAATGACTTAATTAAACTACTTATCTCATCAGAAGGAGAATCATCGACAATTAAAATATAGCATTGAGGCAAAGACTGCAAAATAGCATTAATGAGTTGAACAATAGTATCGGTCTCTTTGTAAGCAGGAATTACGATAGCGGTATTAAAAGGATTTCCAGTAATCATGTTGAAAAGAAAATAGTAAAGAATATGCTCATTATAAATATAAATTAGCTAAAAAACTATTGCATATTTGCTTTTAAACCTGAAATAATAACTTAATCTTGAATTTTAACATTAAAAAAAGGATTAAATTTTGGGACTAATTTATGCCAATATAACATTGGTCAATCCAGTGAATAAATTAGAAATACAAAGCAAAGCTTTAGCTGATACTGGTGCTTTACATTTATGTTTGCCAAAGCATTTGGTAATTCAATTAGGATTAGAAGAATTAGAAAAAAGAGAAGTAATTTTGGCAGATGGTAGCAGGCAAAGTGTT
>CANLFK010000050.1 GCA_947489925.1 Candidatus Caenarcanales bacterium | reverse complement strand
TTCTTTGTTGTTCTCTGAATGAGATTCTTGAACGCATCTTTTCTTTTAAAATGCTTTTCTCACTCTCTTTTAATTCTATATATCTCATTCCTTTCTTTTACCACATTTTTTCTGTCTTCTTACTTATCTCATCACCAGCAGCCATCAAGTCTTGATTGTTTTTTGATCCTACAAGTGTTCCTGTTTTAATGTTTTCAATGTCTTTTCCTTGATGTTTAGCTTCCGATACTAAAACGATTCTCCAATTACCATTATCGTCTTTTACCTCTATTATTCCACCATCAGGGATAATACTTGAATTTGAAACAAAAAGGGTTTGCCCTAATTCTGGGTCAATTTTCTTTAATGCTTCATTTATTTCTTCTTTTTTTATGCTTGTTTTGTATTGAAAAGATAATTGAGGAAACTCCTTCTCAAGCTGTTCAATTACAAAATGTGAAATTTCTCCAACCGTTATGTCGTGTGATTTTGCTCCATCTCCAAATATACCAACTACACCTTTAGACTCTTTATGTTGATTCGTTAATCTTTTTGATTGATTCTTTTTCGTCATATTTTCTTTTTCAGCAAACTTTCAAATGAGAGCTTAAATTTGTTTTTCTGCTTTGTCTTTATTCATTAACTAATTTTAAATAAAAAGTTAAAAAAACTATGACATTTTCTATTCAAATTAATTATTAATTTTGTTTTTCCTCTCTAGACAATACCAAGATAAAAAAATAGTCTATAATCAGCATTTAGAAAATAAGTACTGCTTTGTACTATTGGAAGAATTTAATAAAATTAATTTAGTACAAATTAAATATAAATTATCTTTTAATATTAAAATCCAAGTTATATGTCCACTATTTAAAACTTTCCATTTTAGATTTATGCTCTGAAACTACGATTGAGCTGATTGTATCATTTAGCTGTCTTGTGCTACATTTAATAGCTAATTATAATTACAATAAATAAAAAAAGTTAATAAATAATGTTTGAATCAGGTTTAAGATTAAGAATTCCGCCAAGTCCCACTGGCTCGCTACATTTAGGAACAGCCCGCACAGCTTTGTATAATTGGTTATTAGCTAAAAGATTTAAAGGTGTTTTTGTTTTTAGGCTAGAAGATACAGACCGTGAAAGAAGTAAAAGTGAATTTGTAACTGATATAATTGAAGGTTTTAAATGGCTAGGAATTGATTGGAATGAAGGCCCTTTAAGGCAAAGTGAGCATAAAGCTAGGCATCAAATGGTGGTTAATCAGCTTTTAGACAAGAGTTTAGCCTATGAATGTTTTTGTTCATCTGAAGAATTAGAACAAATCAGAATCGCTCAGAGAGCTTTAAATAAAGTAGAAGGTTATGATAATCGACACCGAAATTTAACCAAAGAACAGAAAGAAGCTTTTAGAGCTGAAGGTCGCAAACCAGTTATTCGTTTTAAATTACCTAATAAAGCCGAAATTGCTTGGACTGATTTGGTGAGAGGAAAAATGAGTGTTAATGCTTCTGATTTGGGCGGAGATCCAGTTATAGCAAAAGAAAATGGTGATGTTTTGTATAATTTTGCGGTTGTGGTTGATGATCATGATTCAGCTATTAATTGTGTTATTAGGGGCGAAGATCATTTGCATAATACCGCCAAGCAAATACCAATTTATGAAGCGATGGAATGGGAAATACCAAAATTTGCACATGTACCTTTAATTTTAACTGCCAATCGAGAAAAGCTTTCTAAGCGGAAACATGGTGATATTGCCAGTATTAGTAATTATATAAAAGCTGGTTATTTGCCAGAAGCCATTAATAATTATTTAATTGCAATGAGTTGGCAATTCCCATCAGATAATAATAAAGAAGTTTTCACCAAAGAAGAGGCTTTTAAGTATTTTGATTTGAAAGATTTAAGCAAAAGTGCGGCGATTTATGATCCTTTAAAATTAAATTGGTTTTGCAAAGAGCATTTTCAAAGATTATCAGCTGAAGAAGTTTTAGCTAGAGCCAAAGCTGGCGGTTTTTTAGAATTATCAAATAATTTAGAAGAATATTCAAAAGAAGAGCAATTACAAATTATTTCTTTGATGAAAGATGGTTTAATTAAACTTAGTGATTTGTCTAATCCAGCTTCCGCCGCTTCTTTGTTAGTGTTTTGTCAAGCACCCAATTTGCAAGATTTAAATCAAGAAGCCAAAAATTGCTTACAAGAGCCAGAAGCCAAACTCGTTTTGAGTGAATTGAATAATTTGTTGGAAACTAGCCCAGACTTTAGCCCAGAAATAGTGCAAAAACTATTAATAAATTTGGCGGAAAAAACTGGCTTAAAAAAAGGAAAAAAACTGTTTTGGCCAATTAGAGTGGCGGTTTCAGGGAATGTACACGGAGCAGATTTAGTTTCATTATTAAATATTTTAAATAAAAACAGGCTTCAAGAGAGAGTGAAAGCCACTTTGCAATATTTGGAAATATGAGAATAGAATTTGTAAATTACCTTTCAGAACAATATTATGAAATTTTAAAACTCAGGCGAGAAGTTCTACGAAAGCCTTTGGGCTTGGATTATAATGATTCACAGCTTTTGGAAGAGAAAGACGATTTATTTTTGGCTTATTATTTGGATGATAAAATTATAGGTTGCTTACTCTTGAGACCTTTAAGCCAAAATGAATTAAAAGTTAGGCAAGTGGCGGTTGATTTTAATATTCAAGGTAAAGGAATTGGACTGGCTTTAATGAAATTCGTGGAAAATTATGCCAAAGAAAATGGCTTTTCAAAAATCAGCTTGCACGCTCGGGAAACAGCCATTAATTTTTATCTAAAGCTTAATTATCAAGTATTAGGTAATAAGTTTTATGAAATTAATCTTGCTCATTACAAAATGTTTAAACAGATTTATTAAGTTTCTTCGCAATTAAAATCGATTTGGGTTTTGCCATGAGGAGAAGGTTTTCCCATTTCATCAAGGCTAACAAAAACAAGTTTATCAATGCTTAAAATTGGCTGTCGGTCTAATTTATTACGGACTTCGCAACGCATAGTAATTGAACTGTTTCCAAAAGCAATAGCCACAATACCAATTTCGATAATATCTCCTTGCTTGGGTGCATTTATGAAGTTTATTTCCGAGATGTATTTGGTAACAACTTTTTTATTTTGTAATTGTACAATGGCATAAATAACCGCCTCTTCGTCAATCCACTGGAGCAAACGACCACCGAATAAAGTATTATTGGGATTGAGATCTTCGGGTTTTACCCATTTGCGAGTATGAAAATTCATTAGAAAAACTTTATTAAATTATTTAGGTATAACCCTAAGATTACAGGGTAATTATATAATGTCAAAATATAAACCAAAGAAAACTAATTAAGTAAAATGACTGAAAATATGAGCCAACTTAATAATAATCAGCCAAATAATTTAAATCGCTCTTTTGATAGAGAGACTAGCAATAATGGCACAAAAAGTCTTTTAAGTAATACAAATTCGTTGGGTGTTAAATATGCTCGCCTACAAGGTTATTTGGAAGGTTATTTAGACCAAATGTCAGCTTCAAAAGATTCGCAAGAAGAATTGATTTCTAAATTACTTTCAGAATTAGCTGATATTTTAAACCCATTATCAACTGTTTCAAAGGATAATAGAGATAGAGATAATGACTGAGTGTAAAAATCTTTTCCTTTGATGATAAAAAAACAAAAAATAAAAGGCGTTATTTTGGCGGCTGGCTATGGGACTCGCTTTCTGCCAGCCTCTAAAACTGTACCAAAAGAATTATTTCCTTTAATTGATGTCCCTGCTATTGATTTTACAGTTAAAGAATTTTTAGAATCTGGTATTCAAGATATTTTGATTATTACTTCTCGTCGCAAAAAAGTCTTAGAAGATTATCTTGACCATGAAATGGAATTAGAAGGAATTTTACAGCAAGAAAAAGACCGCATTAAACTGGAAAAAATAACTCCTTTGATTGCTAATTTTCATTTTGTAAGACAAAGAGAGATGAGAGGCACCGCAGACGCTTTGAATTTATGTCGTTGTTTTTGTGGTGATAGTCCTTTTGTGGTGGCTTATCCAGATGATATTATTTGGAGTGATAAACCTTGTGCAAAACAATTAATTGAGGCTTATTATGAAACTGGGCAAAATGTATTAACAGCTCAAGAGCTTCCATTAGAGCAAGATGTTTCTCGTTATGGAGTTATTGATTTTTCAGAGAAAAAAAATTCTATTTATCAGGTTAAATCTTTAATTGAAAAACCTAAAAAAGGCACTGAACCTAGCAGAGTAGTTTCTTTGGGTCGTTACCTTTATACGCCAGATATATTTGAAGAATTAGCTGAATTAAATTTTGAAAATACTGATAAAGAAATCTCTCAGACAGAACCTTTAAACAGGCTTGCAGAAAAAGGTAAAGTAGCCGCTTTAGAATTTGTTGGAAAAAGATTTGATGTCGGAGAACCTTTTGGTTATTTAACAACAGTTATTGAATATGCTCTTTTGAGACCAGACTTGTCTAATCGATTAAAAGATTATTTAAAAAACAATTATGAAAGATTAACTTCAGTTATTTAAGCGAAAGTAACAAAAAAAATATATAATGCCTTTAACTGCTTTGTATAAATTTAGTAAATAATGGAATCTAATTCTATTCCAGTCAGAGAAAGTAATTTATTTGTTTGGGGACCAATTTATATAACTTTAAATCTCGAAAAGACTGATACAGCTAATGCCGCTAATAAAGAGAATAATAATGTTGCTGAGCAAAAAGAAGAGAATTTAGAATCTAATTTAATAGTGCAAGGAGAGGTTAAAACTAAAACAAGTGAAAACCAAGATGAAAGAACTGACAATATTATTATTCCATCTAAAAAAAATAAAAGCGTTAATATTTTAAGTCCGACGCCTGCAGTTCAAGCCAATAATAATAATTCTAATAATCCAGAAAATACAAAAAAAATTACTTATATTTATAATTTGATTGACCATGGTATGGATTGTGAATGTATTGATTTAAAAGGCGAATTACTAATCCGAAGTGCTTTACCAACTTATCGTAAAATTTCACAAGGCATAGAATACGAACAAATAACCACTAATCAAGTAAAAATTATTATTACCAGCCGTGTTTTAGATAATTATCAGGAGATTTTTCAAGGATTCACTTTACCCAAAGCAACTTTTAGAATTTGGATTTTGGGTTATAAATTTAAAAATCGCTAGAAAATCAGTATAAGTTTTGTATCTCAGGTTTTTGGCTAACTTAATTATTCGAAAAAAAACGAATTGGATTAACTGATATTCCTTTTAAGCGGATTTCAAAATGTAAATGTGCTCCAGTCGTTCTTTTGCCCGTTGAGCCAACTTTTCCAATAATTTGTCCAGCCTGAATAATTTGACCTTGTTTAACTTTAATTTCGGATAAGTGCATATAAGCAGTATCAAAGCCATCATGTTGCAAAATAATTTTTAAGCCGCCGCCTGAATTAAGATTTCGACTAACTGTGATAACTTTGCCGTTGAATGGGGCTTTAATTGGAGTACCTAAATAAGCGGCAAAGTCTATTCCAGCATGAAACTGCTTACGAGTTAAATTGATAGGATCTGTTCTAAAACCAAAAGTAGAAGAAATCGGGAATTTTTGATCAAAGAAAGAAAAAACGCTTAAAGACTTTTTATTTAAGCTGGCAATAGTAGTCGGTGGCGGCTCAGCCAAAAAGTCTAAAATATAATTATAGAGAGCGGCTTTTTCTTGTATTTCTTCAAGGTCTTTGGTTGCAATTAATCCTTCTTGCCATAATATCTCTTTGGGAGCAATTTCTTTTTGCAAATTATCTATTCTATTTTTGAGTTTATCTTTAAGTATTGTTTCGTAATTATTGAAAGCTCTCTCTTTAACAATAAATTCAAATTGCTTTAATTCACTTAATTCATCTTTGTAAATATTAGATTCATTTAAAGAAATTAAACCTTGAGTATAAAGAATTTTAAGATCATTAAGTCTGTCATTTAGCTCTTCTTCTCTTTCTAAAATTAAATCTAAAACTTTTACCTTTTTATCTTTTACGGTTTCTTTTGGCTTGCTCTCAATTATTTTAGTTTTAGCCAAAGCGAAATCTGTATTAAAGTAAAAAGCCACAATTAAGCTAACTATTAAAACAAAAGAAATTTTATAATTTGTATACATTAATTTTTGATTAAATAATCTTTCAAACACTCAATGAATTTAATTGGCAAATTTATCATCTTTTTTCTACTTACTTCTTTTTTTCCTTCTTTAATTTTAGGTTTTTTTCTTTATTCTGAAATTAGTCAAAATTTAAATGAAAGATTTGCTAATTTGCTCAATTCCGCTCATATGCTGGTTTATCAACATTATGTAAATGATTTAAAAAATATTCAATTAATTAATAATCAAGCCGCTTCACTTTTAATTTCAGAGGCTTTTCAAAATTATTTAAATACTAAAAAACCAGAAAGATTAGAAGAAGTTTTAAATAAATTACAAAAAACCCGAAACCTGAATATTGTAGCTTTATTAGACTCAAATAAAAAAGTTATTGCTAGTACTGACACTTTTGAAATTACTAATAAAACTGATTTAAATCGCTTAATTGATTTGTCTTTGAGCGGGGAAAATATTTATAGTACCGAAAATTTAAAATTGGGAGATTCAAAAGAAAATGATACTTTAATGTATATTGCGGTTTCGCCTTTATATGCAGATGAAAAAAGACAAAACTTATTAGGAATTCTTTTAATTGGTCAATCAGTCAAAGACAGTAGCTCTTTTAATGAAATTGGTTATGAATTTACGGGTTTAAGTATTGAATTATTAAATGATAATAAAACCAAAAATCTTAAAAAGAAACGATTAGCCCAAGGTGATATAAAACCTTTATTCAATTATTTTAATGAGCCAGTTGGTTATTTGCAAATTCATTTATCTCGTGAGCTTGAAGAGAATTTTCAGACCAAAAATACTTGGGTATTAATAATTTATTTGTTTTTAATTAGTTTGGCTCTTTTAATTATGGCTTATTGGTTTAATAATCGTTTTATTGTCCCGATTGGCTTGGTGGCAAATGCTTGTGATGATTTAAGCCAAAATAATTTAGATGTTGAAATTAATACACCTCATTCTTCTAGTTTTGAAATCAAGAGAATTATTAATAGTTTTAATCATATGGTTGGTCAGCTAAAAGAAGATGAAAAAATGAGAGCTAATTTTATTTCAACTTTGAGCCATGATTTAAAAACGCCATTATTAGCCCAAGCACGAGTTTTTGATTTATTAAAAGACTTTCAAACCTCAAGTCAAAACCAATTTATAAAATTAATAAAAGCCTTAATTGCCAATAATACGCATTTATTACAAATGGTTAATTTAATTTTAGATACTTATCGTTATCAAGAAGGTCAAATGCAAATTCAATATCAAGAAATTAACCTGTTTAAATTAATCGAAAACTGCTTATTAAAACTAAATCCGCTAGCTGAAGCTAAACAAATTAGCATTAAAAACACAATTAATCAAAAATCAATGCCAAAGCTTTCTGGCGATGAAGCTCAATTAGAGAGAGTTTTTATTAATATAATTGGCAATGCAATCGAAAATATTCAAAATAATGGACAAATAGAATTAAAAGCGACAATTCTTAAAGATACTGAAAGTTTGGAAATAATCATTTCAGATAATGGACCTGGAATGGAAGAAGAAGTACAAAAGCATCTTTTTGAAAGGTATTATACACATAGTCGCACCAAAGGAAAAATTGGTTTTGGTTTAGGTTTATATATTTGCGATACAATTATCAAGTCTCATAAAGGCAAAATAACCGTCCAGAGCGAGTTAGGAAAAGGAACTCTCTTTATAATTCATTTACCTTATTAGGTTTTACTTCTCATTTGTAGCTGAACTTTAATTGCTTCTATTATGTCATTTGGCTCAACATAATCTAATTCAAGTAATACTTGCCCAATTGGCTTTTTTTCTTCAGAAGGCATTTTCGCCTGAACCCTTAAAGCTTCTTCTAACTGCTCTTTATTGATTTTTCCCAGTGCTACCAAAATTTGTCCGATTAGACTGGCAGAAGATTCTTGATTCATTACGATGACTTAAAGATGTTAGTTAAAATTTTAATTAAAAATAAAAACTGGCAAAGCACCTACCTATCGACTTATGGCTGCTGAGTTTCCTCCCTGACCAAGTTCATCAAATCAGCATCACTTTACCAGCTAAATTATATTATCTCATTTATAGTATTTTAGAAAAGTTTTATCCTAAAATTCTTTGAGATCAATTTCAGTTTTATCTGGCAAAAAGGTTTTTAACTGTCTCATTAAGTCAGATAATTTACCTTGTCCCCTGATTACGACTTCAATTTGGTCTGAATTTTTTTCACTTAATTCAAGTATTTTAAAACCCAAACTTTTTAAAGTATTTTCAATTTGACTTTCCCAGTCGGAGCTTGTATTTAAATTCGGATCTTCTTCCTGAAAATGAATAGTCATTAACCAAGTTATACGGGGCTTTTTTATGCTTTTGGATAATCGTCGAAAGAAAAACAAAAAGAATAAAGTTAAAGCTGTAACCATAATGGCTGAAAAAACTTGATCCATGCCACAAGACATACCAATCGCTGCTGATATCCAAATAGTAGCCGCTGTCGTTAAGCCATGCACTTTATCACGATCTTGTAAAATAGCTCCACCACCCAAAAAACCAATACCACTAACAATTTGAGCGGCAATTCTGGTTGGATCACCATTTGGCATTCCTAAAACGCTTTCAACCGAAACAGTGGTAAATAAACAAGACCCCAAGCTAACTAAAGTATGAGTCCTGATACCCGCCCCTTTATCTCTAGCTTCTCTTTCTAAGCCAATAAAAGCTCCACAAATACTAGAAACAAAAAAATTAATTAAATTATACTTCTCAATGAAGTTAAACCAAGGAATAAACATTTTTTATAGCACTTTTCTTTATTTTATAAGCCCTAGAGCATTGACTCTTATTATACTTAAAAAAGTAAACTAAAAAAACAAATAATAAGAAAATACTGTTTTCAATAATATTTTGCTGAAAAGAATTACTATCTAAAAAAAATAAAATAAAGATATTGTTTCTTTTGTTTCAGCCACAAATAACCAATTGGAATAATTAATAAAGTTGAAATTGTTGAACTTATCATCCGCCCAATCTTTTGTTGATAAGTTACTGTCTCTTGTGTTTCTTTAACCAGTAGAAACTTTACAATCTGCAAAAAAATAACATCTCAAATTGGGCAAAAACAAAAAAGGAAAGGTAGATAAAGGTTAATTAAATGAAAATCAAAGTAGAACTTTTTAATAATAAGGATTTATTGATTGGAACGCTAAAAACGCTAAAATTAAGAATTCAAAAACTAATTAGAAAAAAACTTTTTGAAAAGGAAAAAACTATTCTTAGTGAAAATTATGCAATAGATAAAAATAATGTTTATAGTATAATATATGGTAAAAAATTGGTTTTTGAAATTATAAAAAATGCTGATCCAGCAAGCTTTAGACTAATAGATTTTCCTAAAAAAATAAATCATCTTGAAAAGATTTACGCTAAAGATAAAAATAATATTTATTTATACGGTGCAATTATAAAAGATGCCAATCTCAAAACATTTAAGCCTTTAAATAGCCTGTACTCAAAAGATAAAAATAGCGTTTTTTGTTATGGTAAAAAAATTGATGCTGATCTAAAAACATTTAAAATAGAATGGTATGTTTATGCTAAAGATAAAAATAATATTTACTATTGCGGTGAAATTATAAAAGATGCTGATCCAAAAACATTTAAAATAGAATGTGAGGTTTATGCTAAAGATAAAAATAATACTTATCATTTCGGAGAAGTTGAAAAGACTTAGAAATTTTTATGATGAAAACTAAAAAATTAAATAAAGTTTGTTTGCAAATATTAATTTATTTTATAACTTTGTTTTTAAGCCTTTTTATATTTTCTCTTCCAGTCATTAAACTTTATAATCAATTTGTAATTCAACCATTTATGACTGGTCATACCACTTATAACTACTTAAATTCTCGTATTAGATTACTAAGTACCTAAACAAAAGAAATATGGTATTTTGTGCCGATGGAATTTAATATTTCATTGACTGAGTACTTGCCTCATTCTCATCTTTTACCACACTTTTAATGTCTTCTTACTTAACAGCTCAAGTTTTACCTTCCGAAATTAGATTTTATAATAGTCTTGATAATTATTTTAGCCAAGCAAAGGAAATTTTTATTTTACCTTCTTACATTGAGAATGCTTTTTCATGTTGTGTTGGTATTACTTGTAATAATTCTAAGAATAAAACCTCTTGTAAATTAGAAAGAGTAGAAGACAGGCTTGGCAACTTCAAAAACGCTTTTACTTACAAAATGTTTTCTGAAGATTTAAATTTAACAGGAGCTTCTGATATTTTTATTAGTATTAATGGTTTAGCTAATAGCAATAAAAATATAAAATTTAAATATTACTCTTTTAATGATACTTGTTGTATTGATGAGAATTGCAAAGATTATTTTTCTACAAATAAATCATATAAAACACCTTGCAAAGTAAAAGAAGTTCAAGAAGTTTTAAAGTATAAGTTAAACTCAGACAGTATTTATCAAATTATCTTTAGTCAAGCTGATTTAGAAAGTAGAAGCAAATTATCTGGTTTAAAGGATATAAGTAAGAAGACATTAAAAGTGTGGTAAAAAAAGAGAATGAGACAAGCACTCACTCAATGAAATATTAAATTCCATCGGCATAAAATACCATATTTCTTTTGTTTAGGTACTTAGTACAAAGTTCATTAAAGTCAAATTTCTGGTCATCGCTTGGAACTGTATTGGCAGGAACTTATGGCATTTTTACTTTTGGATTATCATTATTTATTCTTTATCTTTTAAGTACTTTATTTATTTGTTTAACTATTTTTATATTATTGAAAGTACAAAATTATTTATTTAATACCTCATTCAAACTGGCAAACAAAATAGTTTTCAAAAATCAAGAATGCGATAAATTTCATATTGTACTTTTTTATTTTATTATTGGTTTTATTCTTTGGTTTACATTTTACCTGATTTTTAGATATGATATTTTTCAACAATTGTTTGTATTCAGCAAATCTATTAGCAAAGAAAAGGAATGTGTTTTACTGTATTTTATTTTGTTTATTACTTTAATCTTTAAATTAACTAATCAATTTATTCAAAAAGATAAATACCAAAATTCTAAGTGGTCTTGTTTTCGCCTTTTAACTCTTTCCTATCCACTATTTTTCTACTCATTTGGTTTTTCTGTTGGAACTGGAACAGAGAACATATTATTGTTAGCATTAAATGTATTTTTATTTTATTTTTTATTTTTTGCACTTCTCCCAAAACTTTCACACGGAACAGGCTCTCTTACTAGCCAAATGGTTAAATTAATAAATAATAAAAATGGGTTTAAAGATATAGTTAGTTTATTTGTTTTTATATTACAAGATTTAACTATTCCGTTTTTCTTTGGTTCATTACTTGTGGCTTTATTACAGCTTACTGGTTTATTAAATGTTTTATTTCAATACTTAAAAATCTAAAGTGGTATATTTGTTATTAGTAGTTTATTGATGAAAGTTATATGAAAATTCAGGCAATTATTCATACGGCAGAAGAAGGTGGTTATTGGGCAGAAGTGCCAGCTTTACCTGGTTGTATAACAGAAGGTGATTCATTAGAAGAATTAACTCAAAACTTTAGTAAAGCAGACTTAGCTCGATCCGAACAACAAGCCAGACAAATTACAACTTTAGCCGAAGCGGAAGCTAAAAAAATAAAAATATTAGCCGAAGGTGAAAGCCAAAAAATTATAGCTCTTGCCTCAGCTGAAGCCGAAAAAGCCGCTAGGGTTGGTATTGCTCAAGCCATTGCAATTGAAGAGCAGGTTTTGGCATATGGTGGTCCACAATTCCAGCTAATTCAGCAAGTAATGGAACATTTTACTAAAGCAATTGAACAATCAAAAGTTGATGTTGTACCCAAGATTTCTTTAGGTGGCGGTTCTGGGAATAATAGTATTTTAGATAGTTTATTAAGTACTTTGCTTTCAGACAAATTAAACACTTTATTGCAAACTACCGAAAACTTAAATAAACCCGAAAAAGAAGAAGTAAAAAAAATCAAAGCTGAAATTTATGAAAAGTTAAAATCTTAATATTACTGATTACTTTACAGGAGTTGTACATTTATGAACGAAAACGAAACAATAGAAATTACCAGTAAACTTGAGTATAAAGATTTTATTCGTGCGAGAAGATATATAGCCTCTCAGTCTATTCTTTTTAAGATATATTTATTTTCTCCAGTAATTTATTTTATATTTGTATTAGTTAATTGCTTAGTTACTTGCCCTGCTAGTAGAAGTTTAACTTGTTTCTCTTTTGTGATTGACAATTTGCTAGGTTTATCAACATTTTTTATGCTACCTATAATAGTATTTCTTCTTAATATCGGCTTGAAAAAATACTTTGACTCTAATAAAAGATTTCAACAAGAAGGAAGTCTGAGCTTTGATCTTGAAGGAGTTAAATCATTTTCGGATAATTATTTCAACTTTATAAAATGGACTGATATTTATAAAATAATGGAATCCAAAGAAGATTTACTAATTTTTATTTCTACAATTGAATGTCATATAATTCCCAAAAGGTTTTTCAAATCAGCGGAAGACTTGGAAAAGGTAAAAGAAATTATTAAACAAAAAGTTGATCCTAAAAAAGTTAAATTATTAAAAAATAAAAAGCACTTCTGAATCACAGATGGACGCAGATGAAAAGATGACACAGATACTTTAGGCATTGTTTATTTGCTTTGAGAGAGCTTTAACCTTTGGCGGGAAAACTATACATAAATATCTGTGAAATCCGTGTTATCTGTGCTAATCTGCGATTCAGATATTGAAAAATCTTTTGCAAAAAATTAGGCTGAAGTTTACCATTAGAAGCACTTAAGATTGTTGAATTTATATGCACAAAGTCGCAATTGTAATTAATTATTCATGACTTTATCTACTCTTGTATCATTCATTATACTTTTACTTCTTTTCTTGGAAATTATATTATGGATAGTTTATATTCAGGCTTTAGATAAAGGAAGCAAAGATGAGAAAAAACTAGCTAAAAGAACGATAATTGATAAAATCTTTTCTATACTATATCTGTTGGAAAATTATCATAAACAAACTCAGAAGAGTCGAATTTTGCTGTTATAGCAATTCTTAAATAGAAGTAGTCAGATTATTAATCTGTAAGCATAAATTATCAATAAAGCTTTTTGTATTATCATAGTATCCTTTTAATAATTGTTTAAGATGATTCCATTTTCTTTCTATA
>CANLFK010000049.1 GCA_947489925.1 Candidatus Caenarcanales bacterium | reverse complement strand
CTCCACTCTCTAATAGCCCACTTTTAGGGGGTTGGGGGTGAAAAGACAAAAATTCTTTAGCGAGAGACTTGTAATTGTGATTGCTTTAAAGTTTCGCTTCAATCAGCATTTTCAGATTTTCTTTTCATCGAACTCACATTATTTTAAAAGGATTAAAGTCAGTTTTTCGGTCAAAATAATCTTCATGTTCTGCTTTTTTTAGCCAATTAACTATTAAATAAGTTAGTGGGGTGGCAAGAACTTCCCAAACTATTTTACAAATATAATTTACTTTCATCAGCGACAAAATCAATAAAACCGAAAAGTCTGGATTGCCAAAAAAAGCCAGAGGATAAAAAATCAAGGTGTCAATTGCTTCGCCGCAAATGGTTGAGCCAATTGTTCTAGCCCATAATTTAGACCCATTAGTTAAAACTTTAAGTTTAGCCAAGACAAATGAATTAGTAAATTCGCCTGCTGAAAAAGCAATGATTGAAGAAAAAGCTAATCGCCAACTAGTTGAAAAAACTTCTTGATATGCTTTTTGATGCGGCCAACTTTGATCGGGAGGCATTAGTAAGATTAACTGAACCATTATATTCGCCAAGATTAAAACTGCAAAACTAGTCCAAATAACTCGCCTTGTGGGTGCATAACCATAAACTTCTGTTAGTAAATCCCCAATTAAATAAGATATTGGAAAAAATAAAATTCCAGCTCCAAAGGGAAAATAAAATTCCTTAAACTGAAAAAAAGTTACTTTACCAGCGGCAACTAAATTTACAATTAATAAAACTGTGATAAATAAAGCTTGAATATAAGGCAAATATTTATAATTTTTATGTGTTTTTGACAATTTAACAAATAAGAAAATAAACTTACTACAAAGATAACAAAAAACAAGCAAGTGTCATAATTTTCATTTATGCTAATTTGTAAAATATTAAGGTTTTCAAGTTTAAGAATATAAAATATGCCGCAGAAAAATCAACCAATTACTGTAGCAATTACTGGGGCAAGTGGCTTTATTTATGGTTTAAGACTTTTACAGTTTTTATTAAATGAAAATTTTTTGGTTGATTTAATTTTGTCAAAAACCGCTTTTAAAGTCTCTCAATTAGAATCAAATTTAAATTTGCCTGCTGATAATTTAATTGAAAGCAAAAAACAGATTTTGAATTATCTTAATTTAATTAATAATAAATCCTTGAATTTGTGGTCTGAAAGCAATTTAGCCGCCAGTATTTCAAGCGGTTCTTATCGTAGCCAAGGTATGATTATAATTCCTTGTAGTATGGGCTGTTTGGGTCGTATTGCTAATGGTATTTCTGATGATTTAATTACCAGATCGGCTGATGTTTGCCTAAAAGAAAGAAATAAATTAATTTTGGTGGCTCGTGAAACACCTTTAAATACTATTCATTTACAAAATATGCTGACTTTATCCCAGCTAGGAGCTATTATTCTGCCAGCCATGCCAGCTTTTTATCAGCAGCCTAAAACTATAAATGATTTAATTGATTTTGTAGTTGGTAAAACTTTGGATAGCTTTGGCATTGAGCATAAATTGTTTAATCGTTGGACAGATCCCAAAAAACAAGTAGAAAATGTGAGTTCGATGAAAAGAAAATCTGAAAATGCTGATTGAAGTGAAACTTTAAAGCAATCACAATTGCAAGTCTCGCGCTAAAGAATTTTGTCTTTTCACCCCCAACCCCCTGAAAGTGGGCTATTAGAGAGTGGCGTTGGGAATTTAGACCTTGAAGACAGAAAATTTCAAACAGATTTATTGAGTGTCCCCTTCGGGGAATGGCGTAAGCTTAGGGGGCTAAGACTTGAATTCTTGAGAAGCTTTTTGTGTTTTTTATCTGTCGAACTCACATTAGAAAAATAGACATTCACTATTTAAAAGCCGTCTTTGGCTAGTTTGTAAACACTATTAAATTACTACCTCATAATTTTGTGAAATCCAGCTTTAAATAAGTTTATTTTATTAATTAAAAAAATATTTCTGGTATGTTATTTAGATATACAATCATCTAATTCTTAATGGAAAAACATCCCTATCAATGCTTTGAGAATGAAGTAGCACAAGCTTTTACAAAATTAGGCTTTAAAGCTGAAACAATGCCAGACAATAATCCTGGTTTTGATATTTTAATTAGTGATAATAATAATCAGTGTACAGTTGTTCAGTGTAAAGATTATAAAAGGCCGATAACAGTTGCTCATGTTCAGGCTTTATATTACTTTTTGGATTCAAATCCAGATTTTAAGAAAGGATTACTTGTCTCTGGTAGTCAAGCTAAAAAACCCTTTGCAAAAACAGTAGACTTACTATTTGAAGAAGACAAGAATAAAGATGGCTTTTTTCAAAATATTGGCTTGGCTGTTTTAAAAGATGGAATACTTTATTCTTATCCAGATATGATACCTGACATTCCTCCCAAAGGCACTCCTAGCAAGCCTTTATCGATTGCTGTTTGTGCTTTAAAAGGAGGCGTTGGAAAAACTACAATTTCTGCACATTTAGCGGGTGCTTTAACTTTAAGTGGTTTAAATGTAATTTTAGTTGATGCGAATCCGCCACAAAACAGTTTAATTAAATTAATGGATCCTGGCAGTTTAGATAAAAATGGTAAATTTAACCCAGATTATGCCAGTGGAATAATATTGCCAAATGTCATAAATCCTATTGACTGTTTTCCTTTAGATTATTGGAAAGAAGTAAAATCAACTGAACCTAATAAATTTGGTGTTGTTTATGATTGTGCACCTTCCATGAAAGATAATGATTCGTGGGTATTTGAAAATGTTGATATATGTCTTATTCCATTAAATATTTGTCCTTTAGGAATTGGCAAGGGATTAACTGGTGGTAAAAACTGTCAAAGCTCACTCGAAGAAACTGTTTCAGAAATAAGAAAAATAAACCCAAAAATTAAATTTTATATAGTTGAAAGTAATAAATTTGCGGCGGCGGCTAAGATAAAAAAAGGTTTAGAATTAAGAACTCAGGTTATTTCATTGGCGGCAAAGCTTGGAGTTAAATTACTTGATAGTTTTATACCAAATAGTCAAATGTTATATTTCTGGGGAGATCAACCAGGCAAGCTTGCTTTTGAGACTTTTGCGGGGAAATGTTTGCCAAAACTTGCTTTTGAATCATTAGCAGAAGAATTAATGTCCGAAATATTGCCATAAACTTATTTTATTTGTTTGAAATACCCTCTTTCAAAGCTGGACTTCAAGATTTTTCTTTTTGTTAGAAACACTATTAAATTAATTAACCGCTCTCTAAAAGGTCGCTCAGAGTTTTTAAATATTTTATTTTTTGTTGTCCAGCCATTGGCAAATCTTCCAGTTTATATTCTTGGGCAAATAGCCTAGCCGCTCCCAAAGCTTGTTCTAAAATATCAGCTTGATGAACCAAACTATTTAAGGCAAAATCTGATAAACCGCTTTGTCTTGTTCCAATTAGCTCTCCAGGTCCTCTTAATTCCAAATCCTTTTGAGCAATAATAAAGCCATTTTCGGTTAATTCCATTATTTTTAAGCGTTCCAAACTAGTCGCTGATTTACTTTCGCTAAATAAAAAACAATAAGACTGTTCCCCACCCCGTCCAACTCGACCACGCAATTGATGTAATTGAGCTAAGCCAAATCTTTCAGCATTTTCAATAATCATAATAGTGGCATTAGGTACATCTACACCAACTTCAATGACTGTTGTTCCGATTAAGACTTGAATTTCATTATTTCGAAAGTCTTTCATCACTTTTTCTTTTTCTTGGGCGGATAATTTGCCATGAACAATTCCAATTTGATAATCTGTATAGGTTTTAGCAAGCTTAATGGCTTCTTCAGTAATGGCTTTAGCCGAAATAGATTCAGATTCTTCAATTAATGGATAAACAATATAAGCCTGTCTGCCAACGGATAATTGCTTTTTCACAAATTCATGAGAGGCTCTTCTTTGTGAGCTAGGTATAATTTTGGTTTTAATTGGTTTGCGACCGGGTGGCAATTCATCAATTTCGGATAAATCTAAATTTCCATACATGGTCAAAGCCAAAGTGCGTGGAATTGGAGTTGCTGTCATATGCAAACAATCAATAAAGTCAAATTCAGCACTATTTCCTTTTTTGCGTAATAAATCTCTTTGCTTTACTCCAAAACGGTGCTGTTCATCAATAATTACAATACCCAAATTATGAAAATCAACTCCAGTTTGTATTAAAGCATGAGTGCCAACCACTAATTGAATTTGTCCATTAGACAAGCCAGTTAAAATATCCCTTCTCTCAGCAGTTTTTTGAGAGCCAATTAATAAACCAACTCTTAAGCCTAAAGGCAAAATCAATTCCTGAAATTTGTGAAAATGTTGTTCAGCTAAAATTTCGGTTGGAGCCATTAAAGCCGCTTGCTGACCTTTTTCAATTGCTAAAAGCATACACAATAAAGCCACAACTGTTTTACCGCTACCAACATCGCCCTGCACTAATCTATTCATGGGTATTGGTTTAGTTAAATCAGCCATAATTTCATTGACTACTCTTTCTTGGGCATTTGTTAATTTAAAAGGCAAAGTTGTTAAAAGCTGATTAAAAAAGCCATTTTTGGTTAAATTTACCGCTCTCTTGGCTTGATTTATTAAGTTTAAGTTTTGGGATTTTTCATATCTTTTAAAAGCTAAAGGTAATTGCAAAAAGAAAAATTCCTCAAAGACAATACGATTTTTAGCTCTCTCTAAACCTTCACGAGAAGACGGAAAGTGCATTTCCTGAATTGATTCAATTAAATTATTTAAATTATATTTTTGCTTTAAATCATCAGTTAAAGTTTCCTGAATAATTGGCTTAAAGGTTTCAATCGCTTTTTTGATAATTCGTCTTAATCTTGTTTGTGAAAGTCCTTCAGTTAAGCCATAAATGGGAATCATACAAGCTAATTCAATATTATTTTGTTCTGGCAATTGTCCAATTCCTTCATTGCTTTCTTCTAAGATTTGAGTTGAAAAATTAGTTAATTGATAACGGGTTTGTTTGTCAAATTGCACTCGCCCAGAAGCCATAATCAAAGCATTTAGCGGAAATTGTTTTTTATATTGCTCAGCCAAAAACTTACCCGAACGACCAGCAATGAATTTATTAAGGCTAATTGTGCCAGTTGAATCAGTGATATGAACGCCAAAAATTAATAAATTAGCATTCCGTGGACTAGCAAAAACATTGACCTTACTGACTGTGCCAACTACTGTTACATCTTCTCCTGCTTTTACTTGGTTAATATATAATTTTTTGCTAAAGTCTAAATGCTCACGAGGCCAGTAAAACAATAAGTCTTGTACCGTAAAAATATTTAATTTATTTAAAGTTTTAGCTAATAAAGGTCCAACTCCAGCCGCCCATTTAATTTCAGTTTCCCAAATTGTTTCTTTTCTAAATTTTATTTCTTTTACTGCTTGCTCTGGTTTAATAATTTCTTTTGATTCTTCAATTAATTCTTCTGGCTGACTAGTTTCTTCAAGCAGTATTTGCAAAAATTTTCGGCTCTCTTTTACAACTTCAAAACGAGCAAAAACATCCAAATTAGCATAAAGCTTATATTTTTCTTTTAATTTTACAGCCCCATGTAAATCATATTCACTAAATAAAGCCTTGAACGAAGCCAGCATGAATAAAGCAAAGGTTTGGCTATGCCCATCTAAATTAATAAATCTTGCTTTTTCCTCTAATTCAAGAGCTTTTTGCATTTTTTTGCATAATGAAATTAAATTATTATTCTGATTTACTTTCACAGCTTGGCAAAAATAGGAAAATCAATTTATAGCGGATTATCAAGACTAGCTTTTCTAATTGCTTTGCATCTCTTTAGTAGAGCCTGAACTTTATCTAATCTTATCATGTTAGGACCATCTGACAAAGCTTGAGCTGGATTTGGGTGAACTTCCATAAATAAACCAAAAGCACCAGCGGCAATAGCAGAAGCAGCTAAAGTCGGAGCATAAATACTTTTACCATCCGAAACATCTCCTCCGCCTCCCGGTAATTGAACTGAATGCGTAGCATCAAAGATAACTGGCAGTTTTAATTCATCTTGGATAATTTGAATGGAACGCATATCAACCACTAAATTATTATAACCAAAAGAAGAACCTCTCTCAGTGATTAAAATATTAGAATTACCAGCTGATTTTATTTTATTGGCAATATTTACAACTTCATACGGAGATAAAAATTGACCTTTTTTAACATTCACAATACGACCAGTTTTAGCCGCCTCAACAATTAAATCAGTTTGTCTGCACAAAAAAGCTGGAATTTGAATTATATCTAAAACTTCAGCGGCTGGCTCAACCTGTTCAATTGAATGAATATCTGATAAAACCCAAATGTCTAAGTCTTCTTTGAGAGCCTTTAAAATCTTTAGCCCTTCTTTTATTCCAGGTCCACGATAAGAATTATATGAACTCCGATTAGCTTTATCAAAAGAGGCTTTAAAAACAAAAGGCAAACCTAATTCGGTGCAGATCGCCTTTAATTCAGCCGCAATTTGATAAACAATTTTTTCATTTTCAATAACGCAAGGCCCAGCTATTAGCATTAATTGAGCCTTTGATGGTTTGCTTAAATCAGATAATTTTATTGGTAGCAAGTTGTTTTCCATAATTTTTTATCTCAGATTTGGTAAATTACAGCTTGGAAGCCATTAAAAGAGTTAAATCTACCACTCTATTTGAATAACCCCATTCATTATCATACCAAGCCACTAATTTGAAGAATCTCTTATTTAAGCCAATACCAGCTCCTTTGTCAAAAATACTAGAATGACAATCTCCCATAAAATCACTTGAAACAACTTCATCTTCCGTAAAAGCTAAAATATTTTTTAAATAAGTTTCACTGGCTTTTTTCATCAATTCACAAATTTCAGCATATGAAGTGTCTCTGGCTGTTCTAACAGTTAAATCTATAACCGAAACAGTTGGAGTTGGAACTCTAAAAGCCATACCTGTTATTTTACCTTGAACTTCTGGTATAGCTAAACCAACTGCTTTGGCGGCTCCTGTAGCTGATGGAATAATATTAATAGCGGCGGCTCTCCCACCTTTCCAGTCTTTTTGAGAAGGTCCATCTACTGTTTTTTGAGTAGCAGTATATGAATGCACTGTTGTCATTAAGCCTTCTTCTATGCCAATACCTTCTTTTAAAAGTACATGCACAACTGGAGCTAAACAATTAGTAGTACAAGAAGCATTGGAAACAATATGATGTATAGCTGAATCATATTTACTGCAATTTACACCTTTTACAATAGTAATATCTTCATTCTTGGCTGGAGCGGAGATAATAACTTTTTTTGCACCAGCTTGTAAATGACCTTTGGCTTTTTCGGCATCAGTAAATAAACCAGTTGCTTCAATGACAATTTCAACGCCTAAATCTTTCCAAGGTAAAGCGGCTGGACCTTCTTTTATGGCTAAGCATTTAATTTCTTGCCCATTAACAACTAATAAATCATCTTCTTTAGAATCTGGCTTTGACTTTTTGCTAGAAACAGTACCTTTAAAACGACCTTGAGTTGAATCATATTTTACTAAATAAGCTAAATTATCGGCTGGCACTAAGTCATTCACGGCTACAACTTCTATTTCTTTACCCAAAAGACCCTGATCGCAAATCGCACGAAAAACTAAGCGACCAATACGACCAAAACCATTAATTCCAACTTTTACTTTTTTAGTAGACATATTTGCTCAACTTCCTTAAAACTACTTAGAGAATAATTAACCAAGAGTATATCATTTTTGGCTCTATTTGTTAAGTTTGGCTTTCGGTCTATTTTGTTTTAAGTTTTAGAAATTTCTTCTTTGTTAAACTAATATTTAAATCTTTAAAGACAAATTAATTTATCATGCAAAAATTAGCAATTATAACTGCCTTCTCTGGCGGAATTGGGGCTGGAATTACTGAAGCTTTTTTAAAAGAATCTGATTGGCATATTTTGGGCTTAGCTCGCTCAGCTGGGAAATTTACTGAATTAAATAAAAATTGCACTCATTTATTTTCTGATTTATTAAACCAAAGGGAAATCCCTAATTTGATCACAAAAGTTAAAAGCCATATTCAAACAATTAAACCAAGCGAAATTTGTTTTGTACATAATTTTGGACAGGCAAAACATGCAAATATTTTAAACACGGAAGAAGCTGACTGGGACAATTTATTTTGGGCAAATGTTAAATTACCGTTTTTGTTTACCAAAGCTTTTAGTCCATTAATGCAAAATAGCCAAAATGCCAGTCATTTATTTATTGGTTCAACTCTCAGTGAAATCGCTGTTCCAGATTCTACGGCATATATTGCATCTAAGCATGCCATTGCTGGTTTAATGAAATCGGTCGCCATAGATTTAGCAAATATGAGAATTCGAGCTAATTTAATTTGCCCCGGTTTTACCGAAAGTGAAATGGCTGATCAAGTGATTAAATATACGGCTGAATCTCAAAATATGACTACTGAACAATTAAAACAAGCTTTCAAAGAGAAAAGTCCACTTAAAAGATTTTTAAATCCATTGGAAATTGGCAATTTAGCGGTTTATTTGGCAAAAAATCCAGCCATTAATGCTGAAACTATTAATATAAATGGGGGTTTTGGTTTAATTTGAATATTATTTTGTTTAACTCATATTAAATTTGATTTGAAAATGTCTAACTACTTAAAAAAAGTTTTAATAAAGATTTTTCCTGAATTGAAGGTATTTATAGGCTTTCTACAACAAAAAGCTATTGCAAGGAAGTAAATTTTGTAAGAAACTTAATTTTAATATTGTTATGCCCAAAGTCTGTAATACGAATGCACTCATACCTAGTGATTGTCAGCGACAAAAGCACAAAAAAACAAACTCTCTCAATACCTTGTGCTGAGTCGGAGACGGCGGTTTTAGTACAAAAAAACTTGCAATCTTTATTTCCGAGCTCTTTTATTCAAATAGAAGCTTTGCTAAATAAATCTTCGCAATTAATTAATGTGCTTAAATCTGCCAAAAATCAAACTCTGATAGATGAAAGTATTGATTATGCTGAATTGGAAGAAAATTTATTTGAAGATGTCGCATGATAAAAGAAGAATATGACTTAATCATTATTGGAGCTGGTTTTTGCGGTTTAATAATTGGTCAAAGCCTTACTCAGTCTAGTTTTAATTTTAAAATATTTGAAAAATCCAAAGCATTTGGCGGAAGAGCCTCAACCAGACGAATTGGTGGACAGTCAGTTGATCATGGTTTGCAATATTTTACTCCTCAAAATCGTGAATTTGCTACTTGGATGCAAGCTTATTTGGAACAAGGTTTAATTAAATTATGGGCAAATCAATTTTATGAATGGAAATCAAATAATAAAAAATTAAGCCTAGAAGAAAAATCAAATTCTTATTATGCTTGTCCAAATGGTATGACTTCGCTAATGAAAGAAATTGCTAAGGTTTTACCAGTTTCGAGAGAAATTAAAATTATGTCTGCTGAAAGAGACTTTGAAGAAAATATTTGGACTTTAGAAACTGATCAACAAATTGAGATTAAAACCAAAAAGATAATTTGCACCGCTCCTTTAGAGCAAAGTTTGAATTTATTTAAAAATTATTTATCATCTGCCGAAGAATTAGCTTTATCGAAAATTGAGTATAATTCGGCTTTAATTGGCATTTTCGCTTTTGAATTTGATGAAATGCCTTGCCCAGACTGGAAAGGAATTATTTGTTCTGAACATGAAATTCTCAATTGGATAGCTCAAGATTCTTCCAAAAGAGATAAGCCAAATCAATTAATCTTAGTAGCTCAGTGTAACCCTGAATTTTCGCAAAAAAACTTTAATGAAAGCGAAGAAATTCTTTTAGCTCAAATCGAAAAAGCTTTGAAGTCAATTTTACCAAATTTTAATTATAAACTAAAAGAAAAACAATTGAAAAAATGGCTTTATGCTGAACCAATCAGCGGATTAAACAAACCTTTTATGTCAGCTATTGAAGATAGTCTTATTCTATGCGGAGATTGGTGTTTAGCTTCCAGATTAGAAGGCTCTTTTCTGTCGGGCAAAGCGGTTAGTGAACATTTGTTAAATATTTAATTTTTAAATAAACAAAAATAAAAAGCACTGAAAATTTAAGAGATTAAAGTTTAAACTAATTAAATGAATAATTTTTTTTTACAAATCAAGAATTTGATTAAAAGCTTTATAAGCCCAAAAGTGAATAGACCTTGGGGAAATTATGAAGTTTTGGCAGAAGGTGCAAATTATCAAATCAAAAGGATTGAAGTCAATGTTGGAGCTAGTTTATCTTTGCAAATGCATCATCGCAGAGCTGAACATTGGACGGTTTTAAGTGGTTTAGCCGAAGTTACACTTGATGAAAATATTTTTACTTTAAAAGAAATGGAATCAATTGATATTCCTTTAAAAGCTAAGCACAGACTGGTTAATGCGGGACAAACTCAGCTTTTTATTATTGAAGTGCAAAATGGTGATTATTTAGGCGAAGACGATATTGTCCGTTTTAGTGATATTTATGGACGAGTTTAAGCCTAAAAACCTAATTTTAATTGGCATGATGGGAAGCGGTAAGTCTAGTATTGGCATGAAATTAGCCCAAGATTTAGAAATTGACTTCATTGACACAGACCAGTTAATCGAAACTCAATATGATTTAATTATTAATTTAATTAACGAAAAAGGAGAAGAATTTTTTAGAAATATTGAAAGCCAAGTTTTGCAAGATTTAAACCAAGAAAAATTTAGCCAAAATAAAATTATTGCAACTGGTGGTGGAATTATCCTGAGAGAGCAAAATCGAAAAATCTTAAAAGAACTTGGTTTAATTATTTGGTTAAAAGTTAAGCCCGAAACTATTTTGAGTCGCTTAAAAAAGCAAGAAAATGAAAATAGACCTTTATTAAAGTCAAATAGCGAAGACGAAAAATTAAGTAAAATTATAAATATTTTAAAAGTGCGTGAAAATCTTTATGCAGACTTGGCAGATTTAGTCATTGATACTGATAAAATAAAAAATCTAGCTGAAATTAGTGAAAAAATTATAAATTATTTTAAAAATGGAAATTTTACCCAATAAAATTATTAGTGATTATTCAATTTTAGAGCAAAAAGTTTTAAATTTAGCCAATCGTCTTAATCAAAAATCTAGCCAAGAAATTGATTTAAAAGTTGCTCAGATTATTGAACAAGTAAGATTAAATGGCAAAAAAGCTTTAATTGATTTTAGCTTACAATTTGATAAACAAAAAATCGAAAACTTTAGTGTTTCAGCCATTGGTTACTGGGATCAATTAAAACTAGAACAAAAAAATGCTGTGAAACTAGCTTGTGAGAGGATTAAGCGTTTTCAAGAAATTTGCCTACCAACTCAAAATACTGAATTAATTGATGAATACGGTATTTTAAAAGTTTTGCATAATCCAATTGATTCGGTGGCTTGTTATATACCGGGTGGTCATGCACCTTTAATTTCAACTTTAATGATGACAGCTATTCCAGCCATGGTTGCCAAAGTTAAACGGATTATTGTTTTGTCGCCACCGCCGATTCATCCTTATATATTAGCTGTTTGTGAATATTTAAACCTGACAGAAATTTATCAAATTGGCGGTTCACAAGCCATAGCAGCGGCAGCTTACGGAATTGCTGAAATTGGATTAAAATCAGTTGATAAAATTGTTGGACCTGGAAATTTATTTGTAACTTCCGCCAAAAAACAAGTTTATGGACAAACTGGAATTGATGCTTTGTATGGGCCAAGTGAATTAATAATTATTGCTGATGAATTTATTGATAATCACAAAGCCAAACAAATTGCCCACGATTTAATGAGTCAATTGGAGCATGGATCAGGTTGGGAATCAGCTTGTTTATTTACTAATTCAGCTGAAACGGCCCAAAAAGTCTTGCAAAGCTTTACCGAAATTTTGGATAAACAGCCAAATAAAGAGAGTATTAAAAAAGCTTGGGATGATTTTGGCTTAATTGGAATAACGGACAATCTGGAGCAGTGTGCAGCTTTAAGCAATATTTTTGCCCCAGAACATTTAGAACTTAAAGTTAAAGACTATCAAAGTTTATTACCCCAAATTCGGCATGCGGGAGCTATTTTTATTAATGATTCAAATGAGGCTTTGGGTGATTATTTAGCTGGTCCAAGTCATTGTCTGCCAACTGGTCGTTCGGCTCGTTTTTCATCGGGGCTTTCAGTATTAGATTTTTTAAAAAGAAGCTCTCTGATTGATTTAAAACCAGATCAAAATTTAAAACAAAACACGGCTATTTTAGCCCGCATGGAAGGTCTGGAAGCTCATGCTCAAGCGGCTGAAATCTGATTTATACAAGCTTCTTTAAACTTTTATGAAAAAATTGCCACAATTTCGAGGTTTTAGGTTAAAATTCTGGTAAATCTAAATAAATGCCTCGGTGGCGGAATAGGTAGACGCAACGGACTTAAAATCCGTCGTTGGTGACAATGTGCCGGTTCAAGTCCGGCTCGAGGTAGATTTTTTTATTAAGCTAGATAATGATGTGCTTAGATTTTTTATTGCATTAATTTTATTCTTTTTTGTTAGTCCGATTATGGCTTTTAACCTTTTGGAAGGTTTTGATATTGAAAATAGTCCTCGTTTAGTTAAAATTAAAATACCTTTTGATTCGTCTAAAGCGGATATTGGTATTAGTCAGGTTGGTTATATTGAAGACAAAAAAAATAAAATAAATTTAAAACCTTTAACCAAATACCGAATTAAATTAAATGCTTTAGGAAATTATGATTTGTGCTTAATTCAAAATGGCGAAATCAAAAAAATCATTAAAGCTTTAGATTTACCGATAGTTTTAAGCAGTGAGGTGGCAAATCAGCCAATTTATTTTAATGGACATTGGTATCGTGGAAATATTAAAATTTTCTCTTCTGAGAGCGGTTTTATTGCTATTAATAATTTAGATATTGAATGTGCAATTTTGGCAATTTTAGGTCCAATGATTAGAATAAATGATTCGATTGCCGCTATTAAAGCCGCTACTATTATTATTCGATCATCTTTATTTACTTTAACTTTTACGCATAAAGATATTTATCATATAAATGGTTTCAATTTAAATTATGAAGGACTTGATGGTGAGAAAGATTTTGTCAATAAGTTAATTAAAGAAACGCAAAATGAAGTGCTTTTTAATGAAAATGGTGAACTTTTATTTACTCCGCTTAAAACGGCCGCTATTCTTGGTTCAGAGCCTTTTGAAATGATTGGACAAAGTAAAAATGCTTGGGAAAAAAACTTTACATTAGGCGAAATGGAGGAAATACTCTTTAAGAATAACTTTAAGCTTGGAAAAATAAAAACTGTTAAAACT
>CANLFK010000048.1 GCA_947489925.1 Candidatus Caenarcanales bacterium | reverse complement strand
TTTTAATTAATAAAAATTAACAAAAAATAATGTCTTCATCTTCTTATACAATTGCTTTTATTTTAATTGCCATAACATTAGCTAATTTATTGTGGGCTTTTTTATTGCCAGCTAAGGGCGAAAGCTTGCCAATTGTAAAAATGCTCACTGAATTAGAAAGAACTATCAAAAGAGCTGATGATACAGATGCAGGGAATTGGTCTACGCTTAGAAAACAAATTCAAAAACAAAGAATGGAATTATCTCTTCTGCAGAAAAATTATGAATTTACCGAAGAACAGAAAAATACCTTAAATAGAATTTATGAAGCTTTATATTTATTAGTGCAAGGAAATTGGCTTTTATATGAAATTAGTGATGATCCCGAAAAAATAAAAAATTGTTATTCAAAAGCTCTTTTAGATATTCAGGTCATTTCAGATCATCAATTAAAATTCACAATTCAAACTGGCTCTCAAGAGTCTGATAGACGAATAATTGATCTTAATAATTCAGTAGCTCAGCTTTATAATTTAATTAATGATCAAATTCAATATCTTGAAGAAAATTATAATATTTGAGTTAATAACAATGTGTTAATATATTAAGTAAGTATTATAAGACAACTATTATCTCGGCTTTCTTGCTAAGATTTTCGGTTGGTCTACAAAAACTAAAAATAAAATTTAATATAAAACATGGCTTTAATTATCCCATTTACCAGAAAAGAAACTGCCGAAAATTCAGTTAATGAAGTGGAAAATAATACTGATGACTGTCTTGAGGCAGAACCGCAGATTATATGCTCAGACTATAAAGAAAGCCGTAAAATTAGAATAATTCCACAAAATGGACAAAGAATAATTTCAATTGATAAATTTAGATTTCAGAAAGACAATGACTTTAAAAATTCTACGGAACATCAAAAATTGCGTGAAGGCTTAATAATTAAAATCCATCAACACAAACAAGCTTTACTTGATCAATATAAAGAAAACAGCATTTTAAGTTTTAATGAATTACAAGAAGAATTACTTAATATTTGTGCTGATTATGCCGATGAAATATTGGATTTGCAAATATCAGCCTTAGGCTTGCTGAATAAATATGAAGAATTTAAAAAAGTAATTACTCTCAAACTTGCTCAATTAACTGGAACTTTGACTATAGTATAATTCAGCTAATTAATAATAATTTGGATAAGTGATTGAAAAACAAGAAAATTTGGAAAGCCATTTAACAGAATTAAGACAAAGAATTATATACAGTTTAGTTATTTGTTTGATTTCATTAATAATTGCTTTTGCTTTTTCGTCTAAAACTATTCTTCAGTTGCAAAAACTCGCTCCAGCAGGGGCTACTTTTTTTCAATTAAGACCGGGTGAATTATTTTTTGTGCATTTAAAAACCGCTACCTATTTAGCTTTTATGATTGCTTATCCGTTTTTACTTGGTCAGTTAAAGGCTTTTGTTTGGCCTGGTCTAAAAAGTCAAGAAAAACAAACTAGTAATATTATTATTATTGGTAGCCCATTTTTATTTTTGATTGGCTTGGCTTTTGCTTATTTTTTGGCTTTGAAACCAATGTTAAATTTTCTATTTGGTTTTGGCTTAGAAGCTGGTTTGGTCGAAGCTCATTATAGTTTAGATTATTTTATTTCTTTTGTTTTAAGTATATTTTTTATTTTGGGCTTAAGCTTTCAGTTGCCGATTTTAGTTTTTATTTTGGCTATTTTCAATCTTATTACTTCGGGTCAATTAGCTAAGCATTGGCAAATAATTTGCTTTGGTATTTTTGCTTTAGCCGCCATTATTACACCAACACCAGACCCATTTAATATGATTTTAGTTGGTTTGGCTTTAATTTTTTTATATGGTTTGAGTATTTTAATAATTAAGCTTTGCGGAAAATAATTTTATTTAGTGTTTTCAATTTGAGAAATAATGCCTTTTAACTCGACTAATAAGGACTGAATTTCTTCTGTTTTTGGGGTAGAGCTAATCATATTATTTAATTTTTCCAATTGGTTTAAAGCTTTTTCTTTGTCTTCAGCTTCAAGACAATAAACAATGCTTAAATAATATCCAGTAAAATTATGAGGATATTCGTTCAGCAAAGTGTTTAATAAAATATCTGCCTTTGTTTGATTACCAAGTTTATGATTACAAAATGAAGCATACATTAATGAGTTTTCATCTTTGGAATCGATACTTAAAACAGTTTCAAATTCAGGAAGAGCTTCTTTCCATTTTTCCTGATTATAGAAGGCTGTAGCTTTATTTAAATATCCATATTTCTCTTGAGGTTTTAGTTTTATTATTTTATCAAAGTAAGTAATTGCTTTTTCATATTTTCCCAAGGCTAGATTGCAACAACCAGAATCATTAATTGATTCAATATCGTCTTTGACATTTTTATTGTATTTGTGAAAGCTTTTATACGCAGATTCAAAATCACCTAATTGGTAATGGCAAAAAGCTATATATTTTAAAGGTAAACTGTTTTTCAAATCTTGCTTAATCGATAATTCTAAGTCTTTAATTGCATTGTCATAATCATTTAATTTGTATTTAGTTTTACCGCTCTCAAAGAGCTGTTCACTTTTAGTTTGTACCATTTCTAAGATATTATTAGTTTAGCTAAAATTATTATTTCCCAATTTAAATTAAGACTTTAATGCTTTAGACTTTTTAACTGAAGAAAGTAAATATAAAAACTTAAGGTGGAATAAATATATAAAATGTTTTTTCAAAATACAAATAAATGTCGAGTGTTAATAATAATAGACCCTCTCTAAATCCCAATTTAAACCAAACTAATTTAAATAAAGCTAATACTCAAGCTAATAAAGTTAGTAACTCCGCTATTCCAGATTTACCCTCTTTAGCAAAAACTATAAATGATGAAATTCAACTTAATTTACCTAGTTTAACCTCAGCACTTGGAAGTAGTAATATTAATCCAAGACAAATTAAAGAGCTTTCAAAAATGTTTAAATCTTTGATTGCAAATCTTCAATTTAGACTAAAGAACTCATCTGGAAATTCAGAAAATAGAATAAATCGGCAAGTCTTACCCAATAGAAATCATACTAATTTTACACCACCGAAATCAATTCCTCAGCCTGCAGTTCCAGTAGCACCTCCGATACCACAACCACCAGAGCCTCCAGCACCACAACCACCACCACCAACTCATATGGTTTTAAAACCCGCTGTTTATCTTTACCCCAAAGAAATTACAGAAGTACAAGTTTTTATTGATCCAGAGGTAACTTTAACAATTGATATACCAGCTTATAATCCAGAAAAGGGCTGGAAGGTTTTGGCTCATCCAAACGGATTACTGGAAGATTTGCAATTGGAATTAACTGATCCAAATTCATATAAAAAATATTTAAATTCAATTGGCTTAGAATATGCTTATAGTTCAGCTCTGAGAGGAATTTATCCTTATTTATATTGGGAAGGCATAAAAAAAGAAAATCCAGAACGCACAAATATTGGCTGGATTGTTGAGCTTGAAAATATAGAAAAATTCTTAAATGAAAAGCTTGATGAAATGAATTTCAATCGTGTCGAAAAAAAAGATTTCTTAGATTATTGGGTCGTGAAAATTATTGAAAAACAGAAACCATTTTACTGGATATCTTTTCTTTTGACTGAAAGCTACAATCAAAAACATCCAATGACAATTATTCCTAAGCCAGATTCAATTTTTAGATTGTTTATTGAAGTAGCAAATTTAAACGAGAAGCCAGAAAACTTACCAAAAGCCCAAAAACTAGAAAGTATCTCTCGTGAAGGCTTTACTGTCTTGGAATGGGGAGGGCATTTTCTCTCGTGATTTGGCGGAAAATAATTTTATTTAGTGTGAGTTTGACAGACCAAAAACAAAGAACCTCAAGAATTCAAGTCTTAGCCCCCTAGGCTTACGCCATTCCCCGAAGGGGACACTCAACAAATCTGTTTGAAATTTTCTGTCTTCAAGGTCTAAATTCCCAACTCCACTTTCTAATAGCCCACTTTCAGGGGGTTGGGGGTGAAAAGACAAAATTCTTTAGCGAGAGACTTGCAATTGTGATTGCTTTAAAGTTTCGCTTCAATCAGCATTTTCAGATTTTCTTTTCATCGAACTCACATTTTATTTAGTGTTTTCAATTTGAGAAATTATCTTTAATTTTTTGGTTTAAGTTGTAGCTCCAAGCCAGCTAACTCAGCAACTTTTTGACCATAAATCAAAGTCATTTCTTCAGCCGATAAATCTGATTGAAATTCAATAATTTTGCCAATATGGATTTCTAATTTGTCAAAGACTTTTTCACCCCCACGCAAAGCCATTGGTAATACTCTTGTTTTTCCAGTAACTCTGGCAATAAAAGCTGTTCCTTCTTCTAGTTTTGTCATTTCAGTTCTGGATAAATTTCTTGTTCCTTCAATAAATATTCCAACCAACCAATTATTTTTGAGAGCTTCTTTTATGGTTTTAATGGTGCTTAAACCAGTTTTATTTCGGTCAATAGGAATAGCTCCTAAAAAATTAATTGTTGGACCAAGCCATTTTTCGGCAAATAATTCTTTTTTGGCAATATAAGCAATTGGACGCCTCAAAGCTAGAGACAAAAGAGGGGGATCTTCATATGAATAATGATTAGAAATAAATAAAAAGGGCAAATTATCTGTGGGTATATTTTCGGCACCAATAATTTTTATTTTGTAGCGAAAGAAATAAAAAGGCCAAAAGATAGTATTGATAATAAAATAATGTGATAGTCGGTGAAATAATGAACTGTAATCAAATTTTCTTTCATTGTTTTTTTCATTCATAGAATTTATTTTTATTTTTATTTATGAATTATAATATGTTTTCTGAATCTTATTTTGTGCCGATATAGCTCAGTTGGTAGAGCGACGCTCTCGTAAAGCGTAGGCCGTGGGTTCGATTCCCATTGTCGGCTAACCGTATTTAATTTCTGTTAATAGCCAAAAAACCTTCATTTGACAAAACTTGCAGGGCTTCTGGTGTTTTAATAAAAGCCAAAAATTTATGTACTATTTCAGGGCTTTGCTTTTGGCTTGGGATTAAATAATAAAGTCCACGAGAAATCGGATAATTACCAGCTCTCACTTCATCTTCAATGGGGCTAATTCCATTTAAAACTAAAGCCTTGACATTATTATCCAAAAAGCCAAAAGAAATATAACCAATTGAATCCGGAATCGCCATTACTGATCGTTTAACTTCTGCATTTGAATTTAAAACAATTGAAGATAATTCCATTCTTTCACACTTTGTAGAAGTATTTTGATCTTTAGGAAAACACATAATCAATTCTTCAAAAGTTGATCTTGTTCCAGAGCCAGATTCACGATTTAAAACTTGAATAGGTCTATTAGCTCCTCCTAATTCTTTCCAGTTTTTGATTTTGCCCGAAAAAATTTTTCTTAATTGTTCAGTACTAATTTCAGCAATTGCATTATCTGTATGTACAACTATGGCTAAAGCATCTTTTCCAATTTCGATTTTACGCAAACCTTCTTCTTCTTCTTCTGATAAATTCCGTGAAGACGCACCAATATCTATTTTGTTAGCTTTGATTAAATTAATACCATTGGTTGAGCCTCCACCTTGGACATTGACAATTATGCCAGTTTCTCGGTGAAACAAATTTGCCCAGTCTTCCGATATTGGTAAAATTGTAGTTGAGCCAGCAATCGTAATTTTTTGTTGATGCAAAGAAGAATCGCAGCCACTTGTAATTAATAAAGAAAACAAAAGTAAAAATCTGCTACAAATAAATATAAAGTGGTTTATCTGCATTGTACTTTTGATTCGATGAGAGATGAATAATTACTTTATTTTAATTTTTTTTCTTAAACTTTGCCCAGATTTAGCCATACAAATTGTATTATTTTTTCAATTGAATTTTTCTAATACAAATATTATTGCTTTCTAAGCCCATTAATTCAGCAATTGTAATAAAGGATTTTTTATCTTCATTTAAAACAAAACTATAAGCAATATTAATATTTTTTTCATAAGCTAAATCTAAAGTAAAACTAGGATTATAAATACTTAATTCTTCACTACATTTACCTTCGAAGACTGGCGGCTTGATTCCACGGACAATTTTGCCTTTTATTTTTATTTCAGAACCACAATTTGTTTGTTCAATTTTAGTTTCAATAATATTAATTCGTCTAACTACCGCTTTGGCTGGGTCGCAATCTGAACAAAAATCAATAATAAAACCTTTTTCTTTTAAAATATTATTAGCTGTTTCGGCTTGTTCTGGGCTTAAACATTTAAATTGATTCAAAGAGTTTTCGCTTTTGGCTGGGTTTTTGAATAAAGTAATTAAACTTAAAAATACAATAATAAAAATTAGGTTTTTCATCAGAAGATTACAAATACAAATTTTAAAAAACAAATTATATGCCAGAAGACTTAATTAAAGCTAATAATTTATGACCTTTTTGTGGATCAATTACTTCTAATATTTTTTGGTGGCTTAAAGCTTCACTTTTGTTTTTATTATGTACTAAACTAATGGCGGCTATATTAAAATGTGCTTCTGGTAGTTCTGAATCAAGAGAGAGGGCTTTTTTGTAATTGTCTAAAGCTAAATCAAATTGATTGGTTCTAAAATAAGAATTACCTAAATTATTGAATGAACGAGCATCTCCCACTATTTCGGTAGCACTTTTACAAGCTGAAATGGCTTTATTATAAAGAGCTGAATAAATATAAACCGAACATAAATTATAAACCGCATCTTTATTCTTGGAATCTAGCGAAATTACTTTTTGATATTTTTCAATGGCTTCTGAATATTTTTTTTCATCAATTAAAGCATTAGCCAACCCATTCCAAGCTTGTAATAAATTAGGTTTTAATTCAATTGCTTTTTCATAATTTTCAACAGCTAATTCATGCTCTCCTTGCTCAAAATAAATATTTGCCAAATTATAATAAGCTTCAGCATAATTTGGATTTAACTTGATAGCCGCCAAATAATGTCTGATTGGTTTACCGTCTCTTCCCTGTTGCCAATAATTATTTCCCAAATTCAAATGTAATTCTGGAACTCTTGGATTTTGACTTAGTAAAGATTTTATTTTTGTTTCTGTGGCTTTTAATTCTTGCTTTTGGATTAAAGTTAAAGTTTGCTTCTGTGGCTGATTAGAAGGTTGAGCTATGCTGATTTGAGAAACTGTAAATAAACAATAAAATAAAAACTGAAAATAAGGATTTGTAAATTTACTTTTCATAATAGTTAAACTTTCTGTTTTCGTTGATAATTTCATAATGACGAGAAATTTCTGAATTTGATTCTATCATTCCAAAAAAAAATCATCTACCAAGCATACTCAATTATTTAAATGACAAATTAAGTATTAAGACTCAATAGTTTTTTATTTTTATTAATATTAGCGAATTATTTCTTGATTAAAATTTCTTTTTCAATAGATATAACCGAATTATTAATTATTCTATTATTTGGATGAATCCATAATAGTTTTTGTTCTTCGCTAAATTGCCCCATTCCGCAAACTTCAGGCTCTAACCAAATTCCTCTAGTTGTCCAAGCTTTAGTCTGTATTTTATTAATTAAATGACAAATATCTTCAGAAGAAGCACCATGAGCATTCATTATAAAATTAGCATGAATATTTGAAATTTCTGCTCCGCCAAAAGCTTGCCCCTTAAAGCCCATTTCATCAATTAATTTACCAGCTGGAATATTAGGCAAAGGATTACGAAAAATACAGCCCGAAGAAAATCCTTTAGGTTGGCTCATATTTCTCTGTCGGCTGTATTGCTTCATTCTTTCTGTAATATATTCAGTTTTGTCTTCATTTAATTTAAATAAAGCTTCCATGACAATATATCTTTTTGTGTCAATAGTAGAACTACGATAACCAAACTCTAGCTCACTGCTATGTATAATAATTTCATCACCAGTAAAAGTGTCTAAAAAAGTTACTTTATCTAAAATTCCTGAAGTCCACTGCCCATGAGCACCCGCATTCATAATAATTGCACCACCAACAGTACCAGGTATTCCTTCCATAAATTCACAACCACTTAAGCTCATTTGTGCTAGCTGTCCAGCTAATTTTGGCATTTTTGCCCCTGAACCAATTAAAACTAAATCCCCTGAAACTCTTTCAACCCAATTTAATGAAGCCGTAGAAATAACCGCTCCCCTTACTCCATTAGAAGAAATTAATGAATTAGATCCGCCTCCCAAAACTGCCCAAGGAATATTTTCTGTTTTTAATTGTTTAATAATTCTAATTAATTCTTGTTTTTCTTTTGGGGCAAATAACTTATCAGCCACACCACCAATTCGGAGTGTAGTTAATTGACTAATGTTGGCGCTTTCTATAAGGTGCATTTTTCTATATAAAATCTTTTACCATAAACTTAAGTTTTTAGCTTTTAAATTATTAAATTTTAACTCCTTGTTTAAATCATATACCCTATATTTCATAACTAAATTAAAGAGAAAACCATATATTTTTAAACTCTTAAACATAGTTTACTGACAAGCCTCACATTCCTCAAAGGATTCGGCTGACGGATCAATCGCACAAATCATAGCGGCTTTTTTATTTTCTTCTTTATATAAGAATTTACCTTCAGTTTTAGCTGTAGGCGAGAAGAAAGCATAATAAGTACTTTTTAATTTGGCTTCCCAAGCATAATAATAAATTTCAGCTAATTCATCTAAATTTTTGGTATCAAAATATAAATTGCGGCTAATTCCTTGGTCAATATATTTCTGAGCCGCCGCCGCCACTTTTATAATATCTTTTTGGTCAATTTCAAAGGCAGTTTTAAATACATCTTTCACTAATAATGGTAAACCCTCAATATTTTGTACAGAACCGCCCGCTAATAAAATATCTTGGTAAAGCATATCCCACAAATCTAACTCTTTAAGTTTGGCAACTAAATTAGTATTAAATTCTGCAAATTTGCCCGCAATATTATTCCGTGTGAAAAAATTACTATAATTTGGATCCATGCTTTGACTAGTACCAGCTATCATCGAAATAGTTACAGTCGGGGCAATAGCCATAACCGTTCCATTTCTCATTTTAATGCCTTTTTTGTGCCATTCACTGCCTTCATATTCGGGGAAAACGCCTCTTTCTTCGGCTAATTCGCTTGACATTTTAATAGCTGAAGACTGCATGGTCGAAAAAATCTTTTCAGTCAAGTTAATACATTCTTTGCTACCATAAACTACGCCTAACTGTTCAATTGCATCAGCAAATCCCATTACTCCCAGCCCAACTGGACGATATTCTTGATTGCCTTTTTTTGCCTTAGAAGTTGGATAATAATTAACATCAATAACATTGTCAAGTTGTCTAATCGCCAAACTGACTGATTCTTTTAATTTGTCATAATCAAAGTCTGTTTTAGTTTCGTTTAAATGGCGAGACAAATTAATACTGGTTAAATTACAGACAGCAGTTGTTTCAGAGTCGGTCGGCAAGAAAATTTCGGTACATAAATTAGTTGAATGCACTAAAGTTTTATGATTAATTGGGCAATTAGCATTAGCCGTATCTTTGAATGTTATCCACGGATGAGCGGTTTCAACCAGAGAGGCTAATATTTTATAAAGTAAGTCTTTGGCTTTTACAACACGGTAATTCTGTAATTCACCAGCTTTTGCCATTTTTATATATTCGATATACCGTTCTGAAAAAGCTTCTCCGTGTAAATCGCATAAATCAGAAACTTCGCTTGGATCAAATAAATACCAAGATTTATCTTCTTTCGCTCTACGCAAAAATTCATCATTAGCCCAAATAACTGTATTAATTACTCTTAATCTTTGAGTTTCATCACCAACACGATTCTTTAATAAAATAAAGTCATCAATATTTAAATGCCAAGGCTCAATATAAATTGCCATGCTTCCACGCCTTCTGCCACCTTGCGAGACTCCAGCCACAACAGAATCAAACATTTTTAAAAATGGAATGGGTCCAGAAGATTTACCTTGAATTGAATTAATAATACTGTCTGCGGAACGCAAGCGGCTAACATTCATGCCAATTCCACCTGAATGCTTTTCAAGGAACATCACATCTTTAATTCCATCAGCAATTCCTTCAATACTGTCTGGTAAGTCAAGCACAAAGCAAGAACTCAATTGAGAATATAAAGTACCACTATTAAACAAAGTTGGCGTAGCGGCAAGATATTCTAGCTTGCTCATTTTATTATAAAATTCAATTGCCCATTTATTTGGGTCTTTTTCATTTAAGCAAATCCCCATCGCAACACGCATCCAGAAAAATTGCGGAGCTTCTAAAATTAAGCCTTTATCTTTTAAATCTCTTATTAAATAGCGATCATTGAGAGTAAATAAACTATTAAAATGAAATAAATTATCTCTTTCTGGTTTTAAAGCATTAGCCAATTGTTCCAAGTCAAATCGTTCAGCTAAAAGAGGGGAAACAAGTTTCTTTTCAATGGCATTTTTTATATATTGCGGGAAAACTTCACGGTAAGACTTATTTAAATCTTCAAAAGAATTTTTGCCTAAAGATTGTTTATAAACATCAAAGAGAAGCAATCTAGCCGCTAAATCACTATATTCTGGCTCTGATTGAATGTGTTGTAAGCTAGCAGAAATTAAACCTTGGTGAATATCAGTTGTTTTAATGCCATCAAATAATTGTAATTCAATATCAGTTTGAATAATTTCCGTTTTGATAGCGGGTAAATCTTTACAAGCTCTATTTAAGATTTTTTCGATTTTCTGTATTTTAAACCTTTCTCTCTCATTATTCCTCTTAATTACCTCCACAATTCGCCCTCTCTTTATTTAGTTTTCTTGTTTTTTATATTTAATTAAAAAGTTTTTCTGTTGTATTTTAATTAAATTTATATTGAGGTTTATTTTAAAGTAAGATTTAAAAAATAACTAAAATTTCATCATAATCTTAAAAATTTTTAGCTGACCATTTTATAAATCAACGGCATATATTTTGGCTCTGGAATAGATTTACCTTCACTTATTGCCACTTCAATCCAAGCATTTTTTTCTTTTAAAACTTCTTTAAGTACTTGTTCTGGGGTTTCTCCAAATGCAGAGCAAAAAGATAAATCTGGAATATCTGCAATATAACCTTGATCTTGTTTGCTAAAAAATAAATTGATATGATAATTTTTCATTTTTACTACTGACAATTTTGTTTTAAACTATATTTTTCTTTAGAAAAGCTGAAAATGATATTATGTAAAGAACAATTGCTAATAATTTTAATAAATTGCTTAAAAATTTCAAATTAATCATAATTCTTTTAGTCATAAGTGGCATTGCTTTCATTTTAGGGCTTTCTTATTATGAATCTCACAAATTAGTCAAAAACTTTGAAGAAAATGTTGAGAAGAAAGAATTTCACCCAGAATCTTCTAATCTTGAAATTTCTGAATTAGATGCTAAATCACATAGAGGCTGGAAAATAAAAACCCAAAAAGGCTTAGCTAATAAAGAAATGACTTTAATTACAGCTGAAGGCGTAGAAGCTCAAATTTTTGATGATCAAGATTCCGATAAAATAAAAATATTGGTTCAGTCGCCTCATGCAGTAGTTGAAAAAAATACGGGCAAAGCTGTTTTAACACCGAGGGCTGATATTACGATGGTGGAAAAAAATATTAAAATTCAGTCTGATAAATTTATTTTACAAAAAGGTGTACCAATGGAAGCAATTGGCAATGTTATCGTCCTTTTAAAGCCAGACGGTTCTCAGCAAATTAATGCCCAAAAAGGTGTAATTTCAGCTGATATGAATGATATTGTCTTTTATAATGTTTCTCCGTCAAAAGTTTCAGATAATTTAACTATTAAAGGCGGAATCTTAAAGTTAAAACAAGCAAATTCTAAAACCGAAAAAATTACGCTCTCTAATGGAGCTTGGGTGCAAAATGATGATTTAACTTGTCAGTCTTCTTTGCTGGAAGTTTTTATGGATGGAAATGGTAATGCTGAAACCGCAATTTTTTATGGGTCGCCTGTCGTTGTTAATCAAAAAGGCAAAATTTTGAAAGCTTCAAAGGTGATTTATAATATGAAAAATGGTTCAGTTCAAGCCGTTGGTGGTGTCAAAATCAATAGCTTTTAATATTCGGAATTTGCAGATTTTTTATTCATATTTCATTATTTATTCCATGAATTTTTGACCTCTCAATAATTGATTTAGCCCAATTATAATGCGTAGAAACTTCACACATAGTTTCATTCATTTTGAATACGGCTTTTTTTTCTTTGTTTAATACAATTGATTGAGCCATTTCAATATCTGATTTTTCTACTTTATATAAATTTTCAATAATATCAATTTGACATGGATGAATAGAACTTTTACTAAAGAGACCATTAATTAAATCTCTTTTTACTTCAGCTTTTAGTATTTCATTATTATCTAAATATTCAAAGACGGGAGCAGTCAAATTAAAACCAAAAGGCTTAAAAATAGAAATCAAATTGCTGATAGTATTACCAATTGGTGTTTCATAAATAGTATGATTCTTTGGTCTTTTTAGGTCTAAAATATTTAGTAAATCATTGCCACCAATTCTAATTGCTAAAATACGAGACTTAAACTTTGAATCTAAAAAAATCTTTCTTAAGCTTCTCATTGCTTCATTGCAAAAGGTTTCTTTCGTCTCGAGAGTTGGCATAATATAAAAAGGTTTTTCTACTTTATTTAATATACAAAAATAATCATTAATATTAGAATTTGTTATTTTTGGCAGTACAAAACCTTGGATTTTCTCAATGTTTTTCTGTTTAATTAAATACTCTAAAACTTGTGGATTTCTTACTCTAATAAATTTTAAATTATTATTCTCTTCAATCAAACTCAAAGCTTTGTTTATATTATTTAAACCGATAGGTAATTCTTCTTCAATAATTGAATCTTCGGTACAAAAGATCATTGATTTTAATTTTGCATATTTTTCTTGTTTAGCAATTAATATTAAATCTTTATTAGCCGCTGGTATATATAAAGAAGCTCCTAGTCTATGGAAAATTTCATTCATTGCTTTATAAAACCTTTTTTATCAAAGAAACTGCTTTGTAGGGTAAATTTATATCTGTTATAATAGCAACTTTTTTTTGTTTAGCTAATAATAATAAATGTTGTATATCTGGGCAATCTTTATCTTTAATAATTAAAATATCTGGAATTCTTCTTAATAAAACCCTTGTGGCTTCACCGATTCCTGGCTTAATATGGTTAATATTTGTAATTTTAAATTCTTTTTTTATATTCTCTTTCATGTCGCTTGATAATTTTTTCAAGGTGTTTTTTTCGGCTTGAGAGTTTATTTGGGCTGTAATATTTTTATTAAATAAATTATTAACACACTTCAAAGTTTCATCAATAAACCAATTAGACAAATCATACTTTTCAAAATCTTT